>CAZHWG010000255.1:0-3184 GCA_964535925.1 uncultured Sphingorhabdus sp. | reverse complement strand
GCCGCACTCGAGGAAATGGTGCTCAAGGCGGGGGGTCCGGAGGGGCTGTTCCAGAATTTGCACATCAGCGCATCGAAGGTCGCCGGGATCATCGCCGACGACCGCGTCATCGCGGTGACGATCACCGGCAGCGAGGGCGCGGGCATCAAGGTCGCCGAGGCGGCCGGGCACAACCTTAAAAAAGTCGTGCTCGAACTCGGCGGCTCCGATCCCTTCATCGTCATGCCGAGCGCCGACATCGAAAAGGCCGCGGAAACCGCGGTCGCCGCGCGGCTGCAAAATGCCGGCCAGTCGTGCATCGCCGCCAAGCGGATGATCGTCCACGCCGACGTCTATGACCGCTTCATGGAGATTTTCGTCGCGCGGACCAAAGCCTATAAGGTCGGCGATCCGATGGACGACGACACCGAAATGGGGCCGCTGTCGAGCGCCGGCGCGCGCGACGATATCGTCGAGCTGCTCGAAAAGGCGGTGCAGGCGGGTGCGACAAAAATCTGCGGCGGCGACGTTCCCGACAAGCCCGGCGCCTGGATGACGCCCGCGATCCTTGTCGATATCCCGCGCGGCGCGCCGGTGATCCATCAGGAGTTCTTCGGCCCCGTCGCCATGGTCTTCAAGGTCAAGGATATCGACGAAGCGATAACCGTCGCCAACGATATCCCGTTCGGCCTCGGATCGAGCGTCTGGACCAATGACGACGATGAGCGGGACCGCTTCATCCGCGACATCGAGGCCGGCATGACCGCGGTCAACCAGATGCTCGCCTCGGACCCCTACGCCCCCTTCGGCGGCGTCAAACGCTCGGGCCACGGCCGCGAATTGAGCGAGCACGGATTGCACGAGTTCATGAACCTGAAAAACGTGATGCTGGTGGTGTGATCGTGCTTTTGCGCGCAGCGAGAATGATACTCAGTCAGTCCGGCATGCTGAACTTGATTCAACATCTATGAACAACTCCGACTGCGTCGCGGCGGCGACCGTTGAGCGAATTGATCCTGAGCCAAGATCGGGATGACGAGAAGGAGGACAGCCGCCCAGTTCTCGCAACGGTCAGCCCGCTTCCTCCTCGCGCAATGCCTTCCGGTCCAGCTTGCCGATAATCGTCTTGGGCAGCGCATCGCGCACGACAACCGCCGCCACGCGTTCGTGCTTGCCGAGCTGCGGATTGAGCCATTGCATGAGGCCCTCTCCGGTCGCCTCCGCATCCTTTTCGAGCGTCACGAAGGCCTTGGGCTTCTCGCCGGTATAGGCGTCGGCAATGCCGATCACGAGCGCTTCCTTGACCGCCTCATGCTTATAAAGCACCGCCTCGATCTGGCTCGGAAAGACCTTGTACCCCGACACCGCGATCATGTCCTTCAAGCGGTCGACGACGAAGATATAGCCGTCTTCGTCGATCCGCCCGACATCGCCTGTGCGCAGAAAACCGTCGACGAAGACGCCCTCGTCGGCATCGGGACGGTTCCAGTAACCCTGCATGACCTGCGGCCCGGCGATGACGATTTCGCCGGCTTCGCCATCGGGCGCGGGCTGCGAAGGGTCTTCCTTGTCAACCAGTTTGACGATCGTCGCGGCGCAGGGCTGGCCGATCGAGCCGGGCTTGTTCTCGCCCTCATAGGGATTGGCCGAGACGACGCCCGCGCATTCGGTCAGTCCATAGCCCTCGACGAGCTTCGATCCGGTCGCCGCTTCGAACTTCGCCTTGGTTTCCTGCGGCAACGGCGCGCCTCCCGAGGTGCACATTCTGAGCGAGCTGAAATCGGTCTTGGCGGTACGCGCGTGGTCGATCAGCGCGGTGTACATCGTCGGCACGCCGGGAAAGGCGGTCGCCTTGGTGCGCTCAAGCGTCTTGAGTGTCTGCGCGGCGTTCCAGCGCGGCAGCATGACGATCTCGCCGCCGCGCACCACCGTCCGATTGAGCACGGTGGTGTTGGCGAAGACATGAAAAAAGGGCAGCACGCCCATGATCCGGTCGTCGGCCGCCTGGTCGGGATCGAGATCGTTGGTCTGGCGCGCGTTGGCGGTGATATTCTGGTGTGTCAGCATCGCTCCCTTGGGCCGTCCCGTCGTGCCGCCGGTATATTGCAGCAGCGCGATATCCTTGCGCGGGTCGATCGCGACGGGCTCGCAATCACCCTTGTTGTCGATCAATTGCGAAAACGGGATAATATCTTCGCGGTGCGGCGTACGCACCGTTTCCTTGCGCCTGAACAAGCCGAACATCAGCGATTTGGCGAACGGCAGAACCCCGGCGACCGAGCCGACGACGAGTTTTTCGAGCGACGATTTCTCCATCACCGCAAGCGCATTGGGCAGCAGCGAGGACGCCGACAGCGTGAACAGCAGCCGCGTCCCCGAATCCTCGACCTGATGCGCCAGTTCGTCGATCGTGTAGAGCGGCGAGAAATTGACCACCGTCGCGCCCATCTTCATCGCGCCATAATAGGCGGCGAGATAATGCGGGACGTTCGGGAGAAACAGGCCGACGCGGTCGCCCTTGGCAATGCCCAGCCGCTGGAGCCCGCAGGCAACGCGGTTCACCGCCGAGCGGACATCGGCATAGCTGAACTTGCGGCCCATGAAATCGGCGAGATAGGCCTCGCCGTGAATCCTGGCGCTGTCGGCGAACATCTGCGGCACGCTGAGCGGCGCATAGCTGCGGTCCCACGAGCCGGGATGCCGGAAATCGGCGCGCCAGATATCGGGGATCGCTACCATCGGCGCGTCATAGCATCGCCGATGGCCGAATCAAAAGGCTTCCGGCGATGTAAACAGCGCTAGTCGCCGGGCTTTTTGAACAATTCCTCGGCGCCCGCGGGCAATTTCGCTTTGCCGCTATCCTCATTCTTGACGTCGGCCCAGCTGCGGACCCCCTGTGCCGGGGCGGTCTCGCCCGCCGCTTCCGCGGCTTCCGCGGCTTCCTCGGCGGCCAGCGCCGCTGCGGCGTCGGCCGCCGCCGTCGCGCGTTCCTCGCGCAATTCCAGGATCAGCGCCGCGCGATCTTCCTCGACGGTCTCGTCCTTGGGCGCTGCGATGCCGGCCTTCTTGGCCGCCTTGGCGACAACCGCGTCGAGTTCGCGCTGCGTGCACAGGCCGACCGTCACCGGGTCCTTGGGCGTAATCTCGGCGATGTTCCAATGCGTGCGATCGCGAATCGCGTTGATCGTGTTGCGCGTCGTGCCGA
>CAZHWG010000254.1:0-3214 GCA_964535925.1 uncultured Sphingorhabdus sp. | reverse complement strand
CTGATCACCGACGAGCGCGGCGCGAAGATTCCCGGCGCGTTCGAAAAGGGGCAGGTCCACATGTTGCCCGCCGGCCGGTTCGCAGGCGGGCCGATCGGCTGGCTCAAGGCGCTGGTCGGCATCAAGCGCGGGCGCGACATGGCACTGCGCCTCTACGACACCTTCGAGCCGACCGCGGTAATCGGCTTCGGCGGCTATCCCGCGCTGCCCGCGCTGCTTGCTGCGCGCAAGGCAGGGGTCGCGACGCTGGTCCACGAACAGAATGCCGTGCTGGGCCGTGTCAATCGCCTCGTCGCCAAGCAGGTCGATGCCATCGCGACGTCATTCGAGACCGTCGAACGCGTGCCCGCCAAGGCGCGAGGAAAGGTCCACCTCGTCGGCAATCCGGTACGAGAGAGCGTCGTCGCGCTGAGGGGCAAGGGATTTCCGGCCTATGACGAGCACGGCGTGCTGCGGATCCTGGTGACCGGCGGCAGCCAGGGCGCGAGCATCCTGTCCGAGGTCGTTCCCGACGGTCTGGCGCTGCTTCCCGAGGGTTTGCGCTCGCGCTTGCAGGTCACCCAACAGTGCCGCGCCGAAGATATCGATGCGGTGCGCGAACGCTATGCCGCATTCGGCATCGCCGCCGACCTTGCCACCTATCTCGAGGACCTGCCCGAGCGGCTGGGCTGGTCGCACCTCGTCATTGCCCGCGCCGGTGCATCGACGCTTGCCGAGCTGACCGCGGCCGGACGTCCCGCGGTGCTCGTGCCGCTGCCGGGCGCGACCGACGATCACCAGAGCGTCAACGCGCGCGAAATGGTCGCAGCGGGCGCCGCGCGGGCGATCCCGCAACGCGCCTTTACCGCCAAGGAGCTCGCCAAGCAGGTGCAGAAACTCGCGCTGTCTCCCTCCGCGCTCGCCAACGCCGCGATGCGCTCGCTCGAGTGCGGCCGCCCGAACGCCACGCGCGACCTTGCCGATCTCGTCGAAAATGCGGGCGGCGAACCGTTGATGGACGTCATCAGGATCGATCGCGGTACGCCGTCGGCCAGCGGGGCGCTCGCGACATGAAGGCTGTGGGCACCGACATCGGAATCATCCATTTCATCGGCATCGGCGGCATCGGCATGTCGGGCATCGCCGAGGTGATGCACAATCTCGGCTATGCCGTGCAGGGCAGCGACATCGCTGACAGCTATGTCACCGAAGGCCTGCGCGCCAAGGGCATCGCCATCGCGATCGGCCACGACCCCGACAATCTCGGCGAAGCGGCGGTGGTCGTCACCTCGACCGCGGTTCGGCGTGGTAATCCCGAGGTCGAGGCCGCGCTTTCCCGGCGCATCCCGATCGTCCGTCGCGCCGAAATGCTCGCCGAGCTGATGCGCCTCAAGTCGACCGTTGCGATCGCCGGTACGCACGGCAAGACGACGACGACCTCGATGGTCGCGGCGATCCTCGATGCCGGCGGGATCGACCCGACGGTGATCAACGGCGGCATCATCAACAGCTACGGGTCGAACGCACGGCTTGGCGCGAGCGACTGGATGGTTGTCGAGGCCGACGAGAGCGATGGCAGTTTCTTGAGGCTCGACGGGACGATCGCGGTCGTCACCAATATCGATCCCGAGCATCTCGATCACTATGGTGATTTCGACAAGGCCAAGGAGGCCTATATCGAATTCATCGAGAACGTACCCTTTTACGGCGCCGCGATCCTCTGCCTCGACCATCCAGAGGTCCAGGCGATCATCCCGCGAATCCGCGACCGGCGGATCATCACCTACGGCTTTTCGGCGCAGGCCGACATCCGCGGGGTCAACATCCAGTCGGCATTGGGCGGCAACCGCTTCGACGTCGTCGTGCGCGACCGCGACGGCGGCGAACGCACCATCGAGGGCGTGTCGTTGCCGATGTCGGGCCGCCACAACGTGCAGAACGCGCTCGCCGCGGTCGCGGTGGCGTTGCACATGGGCTGTTCGGATGACGTCGTCAAAAACGGCTTCGCCAATTTTGACGGGGTCAAGCGGCGCTTTACCAAGGTCGGCCAGATTGCCTGTGGCGACGGCTGCGCGCTCGTCATCGACGATTATGCCCACCACCCGGTCGAGATCCGCGCGGTCCTGTCGGCGGCGCGCGAGGGGCTGGTCGGCCAGCCGGGCGGACGCGTCGTCGCGGTCGTCCAGCCGCACCGCTATTCGCGGCTCGACGATCTGATGGACGAGTTTCGCCAGGCGTTCAACGATGCCGATGCGGTCTATGCGCTGCCCGTCTATGCCGCGGGCGAGGATCCGATCGAAGGCATCAATTCCGAAGTGCTGGTCGCCGGGCTGCGCGATCGCGGCCACCACGCCGCGTACGCCGTTGCCTCGCCTGAGGAACTCGCCGAGCGTCTCGCCGACGAGGTCAAGTCGGGCGATTTCGTCGTCTGTCTCGGCGCGGGCGACATTACCAGGACCGCCGCGGGCCTTGCCGATGCGATCCACGCGGTGAAGGCGGGATGATGGCTGATCTTGCCGAAATGCCTGCCGTCCGGGGCAAGCTCACGCCCGATGCGCCGCTGGCGCCGCTGGTCTGGTTCAAGGCGGGGGGGCGCGCCGACTGGCTGTTCGAACCCAAGGACGCCGACGACCTCGCCGATTTCCTGTGCGCGCTCGATCCCGCCATGCCCGTCATGGGCCTCGGCCTCGGGTCGAACATGATCGTCCGCGACGGCGGCGTGCGCGGCGTCGTGGTCCGGCTTGCCAAGCCAATGGGCGCCATCGAAGCGCTCGATGCGACGACCTTGCGCTGCGGCGGGGGCGCCTCGGGCATCGCTGTCTCTTCGGCGGCACGCGATGCGGGCATCGCCGGGCTCGAGTTCCTGCGCGGCATCCCCGGCACCGTCGGCGGTTTCGTCCGGATGAACGGCGGCGCCTACGGCCGCGAGGTGGCCGATGTGCTGGTCGAAGCAGAGATCGTCCTGCGCTCGGGCGAGCGGCGCACGCTGGCCTGTTCGGACCTCGGCTACAGCTATCGCCACAGCGAACTGCCCGACCAGGCGATCGTCGTTGCCGCGACCTTGCGCGGGACGCCGGGTGACAAGGCGGCGATCCAGGCCGAAATGGACCGCATCGCCGAAGCGCGCGAGGCGACCCAGCCGCTTAGGACCAAGACCGGCGGCTCGACCTTCAAGAACCCCGACGGCGAGAAGGCGTGGCGACTGGTCGATGCGGCGGGCTGTCGCGGATTGACG
>CAZHWG010000253.1:0-3229 GCA_964535925.1 uncultured Sphingorhabdus sp. | reverse complement strand
GCATGAGCGCGGCGGCACCGTCATAGACCGCGGTGGCGACGTCGCTGACCTCGGCGCGCGTCGGGCTGGGCGCGGTGATCATCGATTCGAGCATCTGCGTCGCGACGACGACGGGACGACCGAGCCGCCGCGCGGTGGCGACGATCTGCTTCTGGATCGGGGGCACGTTCTGCGGCGGCAGTTCGACGCCGAGATCGCCGCGCGCGACCATGACGCCATCGGACAGCTCGATGATCTCCTCGAGCCGGCGGATCGCGGCGGGCTTTTCGATCTTGGCAAGCAGCGCGGCGCGGCCGCCGATCAGGCGGCGGCCCTCGGCGACGTCTTCTGGCCGCTGGACGAACGACATCGCTATCCAGTCGACCCCCTGGTCGAGCGCGAAGGCAAGATCCTTGCGGTCCTTGTCGGTCAGCGCGGCGACGGGAATGACGACATCGGGAACGTTGAGCCCCTTGCGATCGGACAGCCTGCCGCCAACCTCGACGCGCGTTTCGATGCGCTCGGCGGTCAGCGAAACGACCTTGAGGACGAGCTTGCCGTCGTCGAGCAGCAGCCGGGCCCCCTCCTCGAGCGCCTCATAGATTTCGCGGTGCGGCAGCTGGACGCGCGTCGCGTCGCCCGGCGCGGAATCGTGGTCGAGGACGAAGGCCGCGCCCTCTTCGAGCATCACCGGACCATCGGCGAACTTGCCGACGCGCAGCTTGGGGCCCTGGAGATCGACGAGGATCGTGGTCGGGCGACCGAACTGTTTTTCCAGGCTCCGGATCGCGGCGATCACTTGCGCATGGCGGGCGTGTTCGCCGTGGCTCATGTTGACGCGAAAGGCGTCGGCGCCGGCACGGTAGAGCGCGGCGATCCGTTCGGGCGTGTCGCTAGCGGGGCCGAGCGTCGCGAGGATGCGCACCTTGCGATTACGGGGCGAAAATTTCTCTGTCACCGGCGGTTTTCCTCACTCTGGTCGCGGCACGCAATGACGCAGCCCTATCGCGATGGCAAGGCCATTGGCTTGACCGCCGCGCCCCGCTAGAGCGTGCGCCGACCGATTCTTTCGCGCGCCGCCGGCGCGCGTCCACCCATCACGGAGTTTATTGTTATGTCCGAAGGCCCGGGTTCCTCAGGGAATGTTGCCGCCGACCAGCTGCGCCTGTTCATCGAGCGCGTCGAACGGCTCGAAGAGGAAAAGAAGGGCATCGCCGACGATATCCGCGATGTCTATGCCGAGGCCAAGGGCCAGGGCTACGATCCCAAGATCATGCGCCAGATCGTCCGCCTGCGGAAGATGCAGCCGCACGACCGCGCCGAAATGGAAGCGATCCTCGACACGTACAAGTCGGCGCTCGGTCTGGAATAGGCCCGGAGCCTTGCGCTCCGATCCCTCGATACGGACCTGCGGGCCTGTTCAGGGCCAACGGGTTTGGGTAGGTTTGCCGCAGACCAAGGGAGCAAAGACATGATCGTTACCACCACGCCCACGATCCAGGGGCGCAATATCGCCGATTATCTGGGCATCGTCACCGGCGAAGTGATCGTCGGGGCGAACCTGTTTCGCGATATCTTCGCCTCGATCACCGATATCGTCGGCGGCCGCTCGGGGAGCTACGAGCGCGTCCTCGAACGCGCGCGCAAGGAGGCGATCCTCGAGATGGTCGACAAGTGCAAGCAGCTCGGCGGCGATGCGCTGGTCGGCTGCGACCTCGATTACGAGGTGCTCGGCAAGGCGGGATCGATGCTGATGGTCTCGATCAGCGGGACCGCGGTCAAGCTGGCTTGAGCGAAGCTGGGTCTCGCGCTAAGCCGCGCGCCTGTCCCATCCACTCAATGCAGGGGTTCCGCCCGTATGGCCGGCCATAGTAAATTCAAGAATATCATGCACCGCAAGGGCGCGCAGGACAAAAAGCGCTCGGCGATGTTTTCCAAGCTCAGCCGCGAAATCACCGTCGCGGCGAAAATGGGCATGCCCGACGTCGACATGAACCCGCGCCTTCGGCTCGCGGTCAATGCCGCCAAGGGCCAGTCGATGCCGAAGGACAACATCCAGCGCGCGATCGACAAGGCGACCGCCAACGAAGGCGACGATTACGAAGAGCTGCGCTACGAAGGCTATGGCCCCGCGGGCGTCGCGCTGATCGTCGAGGCGCTGACCGACAACCGCAACCGCACCGCGACCAACGTCCGCACCGCGTTTTCGAAGAACGGCGGCAATCTCGGCGCATCGGGATCGGTCGCGCACGGTTTCGACCGCCTCGGCCTGATCGTCTATCCGGCCAACGTCGGCGACGAGGAAAAGGTGCTCGACGCCGCGATGGAAGCCGGTGCCGACGATATCCAGTCGGACGACGACAATCACGAAATCTGGACCGCACCCGACGACCTCCACGAGGTCGCCGGCGCGCTCGAAAAGACGCTCGGCGAGGCCGAGACGGTCAAGCTGGCGTGGAAGCCGCAGGTCACCGTCGAGGTCGACGAGGCGCAGGCGGGAACGCTGTTCAAGCTGCTCGACGCGCTCGACGACGACGACGATGTCCAGACCGTCTGGGGCAATTACGACGTCAGCGACGAGATCGCCGAGAAGCTGGGCCAGGATTAGGCGCATGCCGGCCAGGCCGCGATGATCGTCCTCGGCCTCGACCCCGGTCTCGGCGCCACCGGCTGGGGCGTGATCCGCGTCGAGGGCAGCCGGCTGACGCATGTCGCCAACGGCCAGATCAGGACCGACGCCAAGGCGCCGCTGGCCACGCGGCTGATGACGCTCGACACCGCGCTCGCCGCGGTGATCGCCGAGCATCGCCCCGACGGCGCGGCGGTCGAGGAGGTGTTCGTCAACGCCAACGCGCAATCGACATTGAAGCTGGGCCAGGCACGCGGCGTCGTCCTGCTGTGCGCGGCGCGCAGCGGGGCGGTGGTCGGCGAATATGCCGCGCGGCTGGTCAAGAAGGCGATCGTCGGCACCGGCGGCGCCGACAAGAAACAGGTCCAGGCGATGCTCGGCGTGCTGCTCCCCGGGGTGAAGCTCGCCGGTCCCGATGCCGCCGACGCGCTCGCGGTGGCGATCTGCCATGCGCACCACGCCAAACCCGCGCGAAGCTAGCCTTTGCTTCCGCGCGCTTGTCGAAGCGCGGGCCTTGCTTTAGGCAGGAACAAAAGGGGAAGAACCGAGCCATGATCGCGAAACTGACCGGGACGATCGACGAGGCGGGGATCGATACGCTGGTGATCGACGTCGGCGGGG
>CAZHWG010000252.1:0-3262 GCA_964535925.1 uncultured Sphingorhabdus sp. | reverse complement strand
TCAAATATCTGCGTCCGACGACGGGGTTTCGCGACGGCTATGCCTATGACAATCTCCTCTACATCGTCGCCGGCGAGATCGTCGAACGGGTATCGGGGCAGAGCTGGACCGACTTCATCACCGACCGCATCTTTACCCCTATCGGGATGAGCGCCTGTGCCGCCGACATGACGCGCATCCGGCCCGGCCAAAGCTTCGTCACCGGCCACGAACGCGCCGCCCCCGATGCGCACGGCACGCCGATCGACAAGCGCATGGCCTTTTCCAGGACCTGGAATGCCGCCGGCGGTATCTGGTGCACGTCCGCCGACATGATGAAATGGGGCAAGTTCTGGCTCGACGACGGGGTCGCGCCCGACGGCACGCGGTTGATCTCGGAAGCGCAGAAGAACGAGGTCTGGAAGGGCGTCACGCCGGTGGGCAGCGGCATCATCGCCAAGGCCGGCGGGTCGACCAACCTCCAGATGTATGCGCTCGGCTGGCAACTGCGCGATTTCGAAGGTTCGCCGATGGTGAGCCATTCGGGCGGGGCGCCCGGAGTGACGAGCAATTTCATTCTCCTGCCACAGAAGAAGATCGCAATTTTCGCATCATCGAACGATTATATGAGCACCGCTGGGGCCTGGACGCGCCATATCGCCGATGCCCTTGTCGACGGCGAGCAGGACGCCGACGTCATCGGCAAGGCGATCGCGGCCAATACCAAGGCCAATGAAGAGGCGATCGCTGCGCTCGGCAAGGCGGTTGCCCCGCCCAAGAACGCCGCGCCTCCGACGCTGCCGCTCGGTGCCTATGTCGGCGCCTATCGCGACCCCTGGTACGGCACGGTGACGATCAGCAAGCGCGGCAAGGGATTGTTCATCGACATGAGCCGGTCCGAACTGCTCGACGGGCCGCTAACCCCGTTCGACGGCGACACTTTCGCCGCGATCTGGCCCGACAAGACGATGAAAGCCGACGCCTTCGTTACCTTTACGGTCGAGGATGGCAAGGCAGTGGGCATCAAGATGAAAGCGATCAGCGATATCACCGACTTCTCGTACGACTTTCACGATCTCGATCTGAAGCGCGAATAGGTCGACGCAGCCTCGTCTGTGCGGCCCGCCCTTCCCCGGTCTATGCAGGGCGACGATTTGCATTGAAAACGCATAGCCGGCCACGCCGGCCGGGCTCTATCTACTGTCGTCCGGAGGCTGCGTCGCCAGAGGGCGTCGTCGCCGGGGGCGGTGCGGCTGGCTGGCTCGGTTCGGGGGCGGGGCGGACGCGAAGGCCGTCGCGGTCGATGCGGACGCCGACGCCGCCGATATCGCCTTCGACGCCGATGCCCGTGTCGGGATCGATCGTGATCTCGGGCGGCAATATCCCCTCGGGCAGCGTGATCTCGGGGGTCGGCAAGGGTTCGGGCTTCGGCTTGGGGCGCGGGGCAGCGCCGGGCAGCGCGCCGGCCATGAAATTGCGCCAGATGCGCGCCGGTGCGCCGCCGCCGCTGGCGCTGCCGAGCGGGCGGTTGTCGTCATGGCCGATCCACACGCCGACGACGAGGTCGCCCGCATAGCCGACGAACAAGGCGTCGCGGCTGTCCTGGCTGGTGCCGGTCTTGCCATAGGCAGGGACCGACAGGCGCGCGGCGCTGCCGGTGCCGGTGTTGACCGCCGCGCGCAGCAGGTCGCGCAATTGTTCGACGGTGCGGCTGCCCAACGCGGTACGGCTGTCGAACAGCGATCCGAGAAAGCCCTTTTCGGGGCGTTTGAGCGCGTGCGGTTCGACCGGCGCATCGCCCGCTGCCACCGCGGCATAGGCAGCGGTCAGCTCGATCAGCGTCAGGTCGGCGCTGCCAAGGGCAACGCTGGCATTTGTCGGTAGCTTGCGCGTGATGCCGAGCTCGTCGGCGGCGCGCTGGATCGCTTCGTGGCCGAGGCGATTGTAAAGCCGCACGGCGACGACGTTGCTCGAATGCGCGAAGGCCTGGCGCAGCGTGATCTCTCCGCGATAGCGCCCGCCCGCATTGCTTGGGCGATAGCTGCCGCTGTCGATCGGCGTGTCGCTGACCAGCGTGTCGGGGGTCAGGCCCGAGCGCAGGGCGGCGAGATAGACGATCAGCTTGAAGGTCGATCCCGGCTGGCGCTGCGCCTGCGTCGCGCGATTGAAGGGCGAGGCGTCATAGTCGCGCCCCCCGACCATCGCGACCACTTCGCCGTTCTTGCGCATCACCACCAGCGCGACCTGCGCACCGCGCGGCGCACCGCTGCGCGCGACCTGCTCGGCCAGCCGCTGGAGCTCTCGGTCGAGCGTCGTGACGACCTTTTCGCCGGCATAGCCTTTGCCACGCTCGGTGCGCGCCTCGGTCATCGCCCAGTCGGCGAAATAGCTGCCGCGCGCCAGGCGGGGCGGCGGGCGGTGATCGACGCTCGCCAGCGGGACCGCCCTGGCCGCTTTGGGGATCAGGTAACCGGCGTCGACCATCGCCGCCAGTACGACGCGTTCGCGGGCTTGCGCGCCCTTGATGTTGTTGGTCGGCGCATAGCGCGATGGCGCCTTCATCAGCCCCGCGAGCATCGCCGCCTGGGTCAGCGTCAGGCGCTCGGGTTGGCGATAGAAATAGTGCAACGAGGCGGCGCGCAGGCCGTAGGTGTTGTCGCCGAAATAGGCGTTCGAGAGATAGCGTTCGAGGACCTGGTCCTTGGTCAGCCACGCCTCGAGCCACAAAGCGATCGGCAGTTCCTGCAGCTTGCGGCCGATCGTCCGCTGGTTTTCGAGATAGGTGATCTTGGCGAGCTGCTGGGTGATCGTGCTGCCGCCCTGGAGCCCGGCATCGCTCCGGATGTTGCTCCATAGCGCGCGCCCGATGCCGAGCGGATCAACGCCCCAGTGGTCGTAAAAGCGGCGATCCTCGATCGCGAGAAAGGCCTGCGCGACGTGCGGCGGCAGGTCGGCGATCCGAACCGCGCGGTCGGTGATCGCACCCGCGCGGACGAAAGGCGTGCCGTCCGAGCTGGCGAGCGTCAGCTGCGGCGGGACGATCGGCTGCGCGGTGCGCGACACCGGCGCGAAGATCGCGAGCCATGCCAGCAACAAGAGCAAGGCGGCGAGGATCGCGAGCGCGGCGCGCTTGAGCCAGAGCGGGCGGCGCCACCATGGTGTCCTGGGCTTGGCCGAGGTGTCGGGGCCGGGAATATCGGCGGGATCGAGCCATGGCGCGAAGGTGCCCTCGCCGCCGCCTGCGGCGGGGATGGTGTACGGCGTTTCGGGTGCGGGAGGGCGG
>CAZHWG010000251.1:0-3270 GCA_964535925.1 uncultured Sphingorhabdus sp. | reverse complement strand
CAGGCGCGCGAGGACATGCTCGCCGAGATTGTCGACCGGCTTGCCGCCGCGAGCGACCCCGATGCCGCGCTGCTGCGGCTCGACGCGATCCTCGCGCGGCTGCCCAGCTCGCTCAACCTGTTCCACATGCTCGAAGCGCGCCCCAGGCTGCTCGACCTGCTCTCGGGCATCCTCGCGCATGCGCCGACACTGGCACAGGATCTCGGCGAACGCAGCGACCTGCTCGACGGGCTGATCGATCCGGCCTCGGCGAGCCTCCTGCTCGATCGCGACGAACTGGCGGAGCGGCTCGACCAGGCGGGCGCCGCCGGCGATTACGAACTGGCGCTCGACCGCGTCCGCGCGATCGTCGGAGAATATCGCTTCGCCACCGGCGCGGGCATCATCGCCGGCAACGACCCGCTCGACGCGATGCGCGATTATGCGGCGATCGCCGAGGCGGCGACGAACACGCTGGCAAGGCGGGCAGTGGCCGAGTTTGCGCAAGTTCACGGCCAGGTGCCGGACAGCGAGCTCGTCATCCTCGCGCTCGGCCGCTTCGGCGGCGGCGCGCTGACGCACGCCAGCGATCTCGATGTCGTGTTCCTGTTCACCGGCGACTTCGCCAGCGAATCGGATGGCCGGCGCCCGCTCGGCGCGACGCGTTATTATAACCGCCTCGCCCAGCGCGTGATCGGCGCGCTGACGGTCCCGACCGCAACCGGCGGACTGTACGACGTCGACACCCGCCTGCGCCCCTCGGGGGTGCAGGGGCCGCTGTGCGTTTCGGTCGACAGCTTCCTCGAATACCAGCGCGGGGCGGCGTGGACCTGGGAGCACATGGCGCTGACGCGCGCACGCGCCGTCTTCGGATCGGCAGAGGCGCGGGCGCAGGTCGACAACGGCGTGCGCGATATCCTGATGGAGCCACGCGATTGCGCGCAGCTCATCTCCGACGCGGTAGCGATGCGGCGCGATATCGCGCGCAACAAGCCGCCCAAGGGACCGTTCGATGCGAAGCTGATCGCCGGCGGGTTGATCGATTTCGAATTCGCCCTCCATTGCACCCAGCTGCGCACGGGCAGCGGCCTCGATCCCGATCTGCGCCGGGCGCTGGCGAGCCTGATCGCCGCAGGCGAGGCGCCGCCCGCCATCGCCGGGGCGCACGACCTTCTCACCCGCCTGCTGGTCACGCTCAGGCTCGTCGCGCCGTCACTCGCCGAACCCGCCCCGACAAGCCACGCGCTGATCGCGCGAGCGTGCGGTCAGGCCGACTGGCCGGCGCTGCTTGCCGCCTATGCCGATGCGCGGCACAAGGTCGGCGACTGGTGGGCGTCGGTCGGCGGTGCAGACACCATCACGCAAGGAGACTGATTATGGATATCGGCGATCGGCTGCCCGAGCTCAGCCTCGAAGACCAGGCAGGCGAGAAGGTCGCGCTGAGCACGATCGGAGAAGGACCGCTGGTGGTCTATTTCTATCCCAAGGACGACACGCCCGGCTGCACCAACGAGGCGAAGGACTTTACCGCGCTCGCCCCCGAATTTGCCGCGGCGGGCGCGAGCGTCGTCGGCATCTCGCGCGACAGCGTCGCCAAACACGCGAAGTTCGTCGCCAAGCACGATCTCGGCGTGCGCCTGCTGTCCGACGAGGACGGCAGCGCGTGCGAAGCGTTCGGCACCTGGGTCGAAAAATCGCTCTACGGGCGAAAGTACATGGGAATAGAACGCGCAACTTTCCTGTTCGATGCCCAGGGGGCGCTCGTTCAGGCCTGGCGGAGGGTCCGCGTCAAAGGCCATGCCGCCGCCGTACTCGACGCCGTCAAGACGCTCTGAATCGCCGCCGGGAATCACTTTGCCGGACCCGCGCGGCCTTTACCTTTTGTTAGGAAAATCGGGGATTTCAGGCGCTTTACAGCCAAAAGTTGCACTGGTTTCAACCGTTCAACGCAATCATCCTGCAACTGAACGCAAGAACGCCGCCAAACTGTTGCCACATTAACATCTCCGCCGCACAACGATTGGCGAGCGGGGACGAAAATATTCGCCCATGGGAATTTCGAGAATGCCAAGCAGGACCTCTGGTGTCCTGCCGCACTTGGCGACAGACACATGGGGTTATTCGAGTGAACGCTTTGTCCAAGAACATGTTCCGCGCCGTTGCACTTTTTTTCGCAGCGAGCCTGACCACCGTACCGGCACTCGCCGATGACGCCGCCAACGCTGCCGAAGTATCGGAAACCGCGCTGACCGCTTCGTTCACCGCCGCCGCCGCACGGTTCCGCGAACCCGCCCCCGACCAGCGTTTCGCCCAGCTGTTCAACGCATGGGAGCGGATGGACGGCCCGCAGGCCGCTTCGGCAGGCATCGCCATCCCGTCGCGCAAGCCGGTTGACGCGATGCGCCTGACCTCCAGTTTCGGCACACGTTCGGATCCATTCAGCGGCCGCGCCAAGTCGCACCAGGGAATCGACATTCCCGGAGCGATCGGTACGCCGATCTACGCCACCGCCGACGGCATCGTCGCCAAGGCCGAATGGTACGGCGGCTACGGCAACTTCATCCAGATCGCCCACGGCAATTCGATCGAGACACGCTATGGCCATATGTCGCGTCTCAACGTTCGTGAGAACGACCGCGTCCGCAAGGGCCAGGTGATCGGCTTCATGGGTTCGACCGGTCGCTCGACGGGCAGCCACCTCCATTATGAAGTCCGCATCGACGGCACCGCGGTCAACCCGATGTCGTTCGTCACCCCCGGCGAAGTGATGCTCGCATCGCTCGACACCGGCGCCGGCGGCCCGGGCACCGACGATCACAACGAAGATTGATCCCGCCGGGACGCCACGTCCCCGCCCCCGGATCCCGACGAAAGCTTGCCGCAACGGCGTCGCGATCCTATCTTGATCGCATGACAGCCTCTCTCCAGATTTCCGCCCCAGCGCCGGCCGACTGCGTAACGCTGAGCGAGGCCGCGGCCGCGCGCGTTGCCGCGATTGCCGCCAAACAGGGTCGCCCCGCGATGCTGCGCCTCTCGGTCGAAGGCGGCGGCTGTTCGGGTTTCACCTACAAGTTCGACCTCGCCGACACGCTCGAAGCCGATGACAGCGTCACGCATACCGGCGAGACGGGCCTGATCGTCGATGCGATGAGCCTCGACCTGCTCAAGGGATCGGTGGTCGATTTCGTCGAGAATCTCGGCGGCGCATCGTTCCAGGTGACCAATCCCAATGCGGCCGCCGGTTGCGGCTGCGGATCGAGCTTTTCGGTCTGAATCGCCATCTGACCGGCG
>CAZHWG010000250.1:0-3275 GCA_964535925.1 uncultured Sphingorhabdus sp. | reverse complement strand
GCAGCTCGGGTTCGTGGCTCAGCGCCTTGGCGATCATCACGCGGCGCTTCATGCCGCCCGACAGCTCCATGATCTTGGCATCGCGCTTGTCCCACAGGGTGAGGTCGCGGAGCAGTTTCTCGATAAACGCATCGTCGCGCGACCGGCCGAACAGTTTCCGGCTGAACGTCACCGTCGCGAGGACGGTCTCGAACGCATCGGTATGCAGTTCCTGCGGCACCAGCCCGATCAGCCGGCGCGCCGCGCGATAGTCGCTGCGCGTATCGTGGCCAAGCGCGTGCGCGCTGCCGCCCGATGGCGTGACGATCCCGCACACCGCGTTGATCAGCGTCGTCTTGCCCGCGCCATTGGGGCCGAGCAGCGCGAAAATCTCTCCGCGCGCGACGGTGAGATCGACCGCGTGCAGCGCGACGACGCCGCTGGCATAGGTCTTGGCAAGGCCGGCGATGGCAAGCGCGGGTGTGGCGGGAGCTGGCTGGGTCATGACGATGCTACATAGGGTTAGCCCGGGCCGCATGACAGCCCCCATGAGACACTTGACCCGCGCGCATCCATCCGGCTTTGTCACACGACAGGCGGGCGTGGCGGAATGGTAGACGCAGCGGACTTAAAATCCGTTTTCCAACTGGAAGTGCGGGTTCAAGTCCCGCCGCCCGCACCAGTTTTCCAAAACAGTCCGGGGGACTGTTTTGGAAAACTCCCGAAGGGAGCGCAGCGACCGAGGGGTGCGAACAGTCCGGGGGACAGGATTTCAAAACTCCCGAAGGGCTGTTCCTTAACACTCCCGCGGCCACCCGGGTCCCTTCGTTAGTGCGCCGTAGCCCGCGACTGTGTATCGCATCGCTATGCGCTCCTCCATTCTCCTCATCCTCTCGCTCGGCCTCGCGCTGGCGAGCTGCGGCGCGCCGACGAGCGAGGATGCCGCGCAGGTCGCGCTGATCGGCGGGTCGCTGAGGATCGCCGATCCGACCACCGACCGGCTCGACGACGGCGACCGGCTGTTGCTGCCCGCGCTGTCGCAGGGGCTGGTCGGCTACGACTCCGACGGCAAGATCGAACAGGGGCTGGCCGAGGCGTGGACCGTCACCAACGACGGGCTGAGCTACATTTTTCGCATCGGTCCCGCGCACTGGAACGACGGCCGCGAGGTGACCGCCAAGGACGTTGCAAAGATCCTGACGCGACGGATCGCCAAGGCCAGCCGCAACCGCCTGTCGGGCGAGGTGTTCGCCATCGAATCGATTCGCGCGATGACCGACAACGTCGTCGAGATCCGCCTGACCCAGCCCCAATCGGACCTACTCGACCTGCTCGCCCAGCCCGAATTCGCGATCTCCACCAAGCGTCGTGGCTGGGGTCCGATGCGCGCGACCGCGGTCGGCGGCCACTGGCTGCTGTCGTGGGCGCCCGACACCTTGGGCACGATCGCGACCGAGGACGACCTTCCCCCCGTCGCGCTGATCGATGTCGCGATTAACGCGCCCGAAACCGCGCTGGCGCGCTTCGGGCTCGGCGCCGTCGACGCGGTGCTCGGCGGGCGCTACCAGGATTTTCCCTACGTCCTCGCCTCGGGCATCGATACCAAGCAGCTGATCATCGATCCCGCGCACGGGCTTTTCGGCCTCGCCTTCGTCAACGAGCGCGGATTCTTCGCCGCGAGCCAGAACCGCGCCGCGATCGCCAAGGCGATCGACCGCAGCGCGATCGTCGCCGCCTTCGGTATCGAGGGCTGGCAACCGCAGCTGGCGATACGTCCGACCTACGCCGACACGCCGCCGGTCATTGCCCCGGTGCTGCCGCTGTGGAGCGATTCGCCGATTACAAACCGACGGATCGAGGCGCGCCGGACGGTCGCCGCCTGGCGCGCCGCGGGCGGAGCGCCGGTCACGGTGCGCATCGCCATGCCCGACGGCGCCGGTTCGCGCATACTGTTCGCGTCGATCGAAGCCGACCTCGCCGCGATCGGGCTCGACGCGAAGCGCGTCGCGTTGTTCGCCGACGCCGATCTCAGGCTGATCGACCAGGTCGCGCCGTCGGACAGTCCGCTGTGGCTCGCGCATCGCCTGTCGTGCGACGGCGACGTCATCTGCGACGCCCAGATCGAGGCCAAGATCGCGCGCGCCGACGCCACCGTCGACATCGTCGACCGCAACGCGCTGCTCGCCGAAATCGACGCCGACCTGACCGGTTTCGTCCCCTATGTACCGCTCGCCACGCCGCTGCGCTGGGCGCTGGTCGCGCAAGCGATGAAGGGCTATCGTGGGAACATCCGCGCGCGCCATTCGCTCGCACAGCTGGCGACCAAGCCGCAGTGAACAACGGGAGACCCCAGCATGCGTGAACCAGACAACCGGCTCGACGCGCTCGCCGCCGCGCTCAACATCGATACGCGCGATCCCAAGGCGATCCGCAAGCGTCTCGAAGCGCTCGAAATGATCCTCGAACGCAGCATCGCCATCCCCGGTCTCGGCCGCCCGATCGGCCTCGACGCCGTCGTCGGCCTGATCCCCGTCGTCGGCGACCTCATCACCGGCGCGATGGGCGCCTACCTCATCTGGGAGGCCCGCAATCTCGGCCTGCCCAAATGGAAGCTCGCGCGGATGGCGGGCAATCTCGGCATCGATACCGTGCTCGGCTTCGTGCCGCTGGTGGGCGACGTGTTCGATTTCGCCTTCCGTTCGAACAGCCGCAATCTCAAGATCGTCACGCGTCACCTCGACCGCCACCATCCCGGCACGGTGACCATTGACCAATAGCCGCGCGATGCGCTTTAGCGGGCGCGCAAAGGGGACAATATGAACGACATCATCGATCGGCTCGAGGCCAAGCGCGCCGCCGCGCGGATGGGCGGCGGGCAGAAGCGCATCGACGCGCAGCACGCCAAGGGCAAGCTGACCGCGCGCGAGCGGCTCGCCGTGCTGCTCGACGAAGGCTCGTTCGAGGAGCTCGACATGTACGTCGAGCACAATTGCGTCGATTTCGGCATGGAGGACCAGAAGATCCCCGGCGACGGCGTCGTCACCGGATCGGGCACGATCAACGGCCGGCTGGTCTTCGTCTTTTCGCAGGACTTCACCGTCTTCGGCGGGTCGCTCTCCGAACGCCATGCCGAGAAGATCTGCAAGGTGATGGACAATGCGATGAAGGTCGGCGCGCCGGTCATCGGCCTCAACGACAGCGGCGGCGCGCGCATCCAGGAGGGCGTCGGCTCGCTCGGCGGGTACGCGGACATCTTCTTACGCAACACGCTCGCTTCTGGTGTGGTGCCGCAGCTC
>CAZHWG010000249.1:0-3276 GCA_964535925.1 uncultured Sphingorhabdus sp. | reverse complement strand
GTGCTGTTCGCGTCGCCGCAGCTGACCGGACGCAGCGAACTGGGCGGCGTGGAAACCGCGACGCTCGGCTGGATCGCGCTGGCTGCGGGGTGGGTGCTGCTGGTCGCCGGGATCGTCAACCGCGCGCGGACGCGGACGGGCGATCAGAAGGTATAGGCAAGACCGGCGCCGACGATCCACTGGTCGGGCGACCCGGCGATGCTGGTGACCGGGCTGCGGCGGGCGTCGCCGGCAAGGCGCGAATAGCCCGCCAGCGCGAAGGCGCTGAGACCGCCGTCGAGCAGGTTGCCGTCGAAGTCGTAGACGCCAAGCAGCGTCGGTCCGTAGCTCTTGAGCCCGCCCTTCGCCTCGAACGCGGGCAGGCCGCTGGCGAGCGCGCCGGTCGACGACACCGAGAAATTGTAATCGGCATAGTTGTCGTCGACGAATTCGCCCGAGACCGACAGGACGACCGCCGCGGCGCGGCTGAGCGGGGTGAAATAGCTGATCCCCGGGGCGATCACGCGGCCCTTGTGCGCGCCCGCGATATCGTAGCGCAGGTCGCTCGAGATCGTCAGCGCGTCATAATCGCTGAGCAGCCTGTAGACGGTCACGCCGGCATTGGCGCCGACCTCGACCGCGGCATCGAGCTTGCCGAGCGCGGCGATCTGGGGATTCTTGATCTTGCCGGTGCGATTGGCGCGGTAGCGGACAACCGGGCCGAGCGAAAAGCCGACCTTGGCGTTTTCGCCGTCGGGGATGAGGTCGAGCGCGATGCCGCCTGGACGCGGCGAAATCTCGACCCCGCCGAGCTTGCCCTGGATCAGCGGCGCGGGGAAAATCTCGTACTCGTCGCCGCCTTCATATTGCGCGCCATAGCCGAGCCCCACGCCGAGCGTAAGATAGTCGCCGTCGAACACGCTGGCTTCGGGTGCCGCCTCGGCCTGGGCGAGCGCAGGCGTGGCGACGGCGAACGCGATACACGCGGTCGCGCAGCGAAATATGGACTTTGACATGAAAAAGGCTTCCCGATTGTTACGCGACCATAACGCTCGCGACGCCGAGGGGTTGCAGCGAGGGGGCCGGTTCAGAAGATATATTTCATGTGGATCGTCTGGCGCGCAGGGCCGCCGGCGAGGCCGAAGCTGGCAGCGGAGAAGGCCGGCGGGCCGAAACCGATCGGTGGATTGCGCGAAAAGCCGAACCCTTCGCGCGGCACGATCAGCCGCTTGTCGAGCTTGCCGTTGCGATTTTCGTCATGGATCGCCGAGACCGCATAATCGCCCGGCGCAAGCCCGGTCACCGCAATCGAGCCCGCCTGCGCCGCGTCGACGATCAGCCTGCGCGCCTTCGTGTCGCCGGCGCAATCGGGAAAGGCACTCGCCTGGGCGGTGACGCAGATCATCACGCTCCCGCGCTCCGAGCGGAGGTTGTCGATCGACACGGTGAGATCGGCGGTCGGCATCGCCCCGCCCGCCGCGAGCGCGATTACGAACGCCGCAGCGCCCTTCGTCAGGTGGTTCATCGGCTGTGCCCCGTGAAGCCGCCAATGCCCCCGTCGGTGCCGCACAGGCGATCCCAGACGCGAAAATAGAGGCCGTAATTGCAGGCGTAGCGATCATGATGTCGCTGGTGATGGCTCGCGGTTATCAGCCATCGTCCTAACCGCCCATGAACCAGCGCGCGCGGAAACATCTCCCAGCCCATGTGATTGGTCACGCCCATCACCGTCATGATCGTCAGGACGACGAGCAATGCGCCGACATGGATCGGCACGACGAAGACCAGCGCGGGGATGACGAGCGCGCCGGTCAGCGCCTCGATCGGGTGGAAGCTCATCGCCGCCCAGGCGGTCGGCGGGCGGCTGGCGTGGTGGACGGCATGCATCGCGCGAAACCAGCGCGGGCGGTGCATCAGCCGGTGGGTCCAGTAGAACCACGTGTCGTGCACGAACAGATAGACCAGCACCGAGGCCGGCAGCCACCAGATCGGATAGGCGCCGACGTCGCCATAGACGCGCGTCCAGCCGTGCTGCGCCCAGCCCCAGGCGACGATCCCGGCGGGAATGCCGTAGATCGCGGCGCTGGCGAGGCTCCAGCCGATTTCGCGCGCGATCTGGCGGTCGAGTCCGCGATACAGGCCGCGCGACCTGAGGCGCGTGACCAGCGCGAAGCCGCCGCTCACCGCGAGATAGCGCAGCCCGACGATCGCCGACATCGCGAGCGCGGAAAGGAGGATGGCAAGGAGGGCGGGCACCGCATACGTTTAGGCGATCCCACTCCCGGGTGTAAGGAGGAACTGCGATCAGCGATCGCGCGCCGTTGGCAGGCGCCCACGTGCGAGGGCTGGCATATCCGCCAAGGCACCGCGATTATCGCGGGACCAGATCGAAAACGGGAACCGAGCCGACGGAGCGGCATCTAATGTATTTACGAAGGGACCCGACTGGTGACACCGCAGACAGCACCGGATAATCGATCGTACAGCGACGGCGATCTCGCGAGGTTGGTCGCACGGCGAGATCCCGAGGCCGTCCGCATCCTTACGACGCGCAACAATCAGCGTTTGTTTCGCGCCGCCTGGAGCATTCTCAAGGACAGGAACGAAGCCGAAGACGCGGTGCAGAGCGCGTACCTCCGAGCCTTTGCCGCAATCGGGAGCTTCGAAGGCCGGTCATCGCTGTCCACCTGGCTGACGCGGATCGCGATCAACGAGGCCCTCGGGCGGCGGCGCGCCGAAAAGCGCCGGCGCGCACGGCTCAATGCGCTCGCGGTCGCCGACCTCGACCACTATCGGAATACGCTCATGAACGGATCAACCAACGACGCGTCACCCGAAAACGAGATGGCGCGCGACCAGCTGCGCGGCCTGCTCGAAGAGGCCATCGCCGGGTTGCCCGACGCCTTCCGGCTGGTCTTCGTCCTGCGCGACATCGAAGGGATGAGCGTCGAAGAAACGTCCGAGGCGCTGGGCGTGCTGCCCGCGACAGTCAAGACACGGCATTTGCGGGCGCGGCGGCGGCTGCAGCAGACGCTGGCACCCGACGTTCGCTCGGCGCTCAGCGGTTCCTTTCCCTTCGCGGGCGGTGACTGCGAGGCGATGACCGCGCGCATCATCGCGGCGTATTGCGTTGTACGGTAGCGTCCTAGTCGCGTCGACCGGCACCGTGCCGATGGAAAACGGGATCGTGCGGGAACCCTGAACGCCGGGCGGCATCGAATGGGGTGAGGTTTCAATCCGACACCGCAGGAGATGCATCATGATCAACCGATTTTTACTGTCCGCCGCCGCCGCCGC
>CAZHWG010000248.1:0-3278 GCA_964535925.1 uncultured Sphingorhabdus sp. | reverse complement strand
ATTCCCGTGCCCGACCCGTCGCGCGCCAGCCAGTATGTCGCGGCCGACGGTTCGCTCGTGGCCCCCGGTACGCCGGGCGCGGTGCCCGGCGCGGCGATGCCGTTCAAGGGCGAGGACGTGCGCAACGTCATGACGCATGGCGGCCGCCTGCCCGGGACCACCGCCGAGCAGAACGAGGCCTATGTGAACTATATCCGCCGCCTGCGCTCGGGCACCGGCGGCTTTACCTGCTTCGCCTCGATCCAGATGCCGCGCTGACAGCGGCGCGGCGCATGCTATGAGCGCCGTTATGCCCGACGCCGCGCCCGATCCGGTTTACCATGCGCCGCCTGCCGCGACGCTGCTGCGCACGCAGCTCGACCTCCTCGACGCAATCTATGACCGGCGCTCGGGCCTGACGCATCTCGTCGGCGAGCCTGTTCCGGCGATCCTCGACGCGCTCGGGGCGGGTCCCGCCAACGCTGCCAAATTGATGCAGCGGCTTGCCGACGACTATGCGATCGAAGGCGGGCTCGCCGCGCTGCGCGCGCGCCTCGACGAGCTCGAGGCGCTCGGCCTGGTCGAGGCGCGGGGACGTTGATGCGGCATAGCCTGACGCTCAAGATCGGCCCCGCGGCGTTTCGCGTCGGCAGCGACTGGCGCGCGCCGATCGATGACCTGCGCGCACTCTACGAAGGTTATCCGTCCGCGCCCGAAGGTTTTGCCGATTTCACCGTACGGCTCGAGGCGAAGCGGCCGTGGCGACGTTACGTGCGACCCTCGGTCCATCTGGGCGGCGATTACATGCTGCCCGACGCGCTGCCGCTCTCGCTCGCACACGGACTGCTCGCGGCCGAAATGGGAATGAACCTGCAGATGGCGCTCGGTTGGCGGAGGCAATTGCTGATCCATGCCAGCGCCGTCGAAAAGGACGGACGCGCGCTGATCCTGACGGGTGAAAGCGGCTCGGGCAAATCGACGCTCGCCGCCATGCTCGGGGAGCGCGGCTGGCGCCTGCTCGGCGATGAGTTCACGCTGCTCGACCTCGATGGCGACAGTGTGCGCGGCTTTCCCCGGCTGGTCAGCCTCAAGAATGCGGGCATCGCCGCGGTGGAAGCGGTCGCCGATCCCGCGCGCTTCGGCCCACGGCTTGAGGCCACGCCCAAGGGCGCGATCCGCTACCTTGTCCCGCAGAGCGAGGCGATCGCCCGGATGGACGAACCGGCGATCCCGGCGCTGCTGCTCTATCCGCGCTTCGGGTTCGATGCGGCGACGCGGCCCTTGGCAAAGTCCGAGAATTTCATGCGGCTGACGCAAGCTTCGACCAACTATGTCGCGCTGGGCGGCCGCGGGTTTCGCACCTTGTCGCGCTTTGTCGAATCGGTCCCTGCGCTCGCGCTCGATTACAGCGACGGCGAGGTGGGAATTGCCGAGGTCGAGCGCTTGTGGGCGGAGTACGTCCGATGAGCGCGGTTCGCGATCTCGTTGCAGCGCTGCGCGATCCGGCGATCGCATTGGAGTTCGACGGCGCGCGCTGGACTCGGCTGCTCAGCGTCGCGCGCGCCGAGGTGCTCGACGGGACGCTGGCGCACCGCTGCGCGGATCTGGCGCTGCCCGAGCCGGTCGCCGAGATGCTCGCCGATATCCGCGCTGCGAGCGAGACGGCGACGCGGCGCGCGGTGTGGGAGGCCGAGATGGCGCGCCGTGCGCTCGCCCCGCTCGGCGTGCCTGTCATCCTGCTCAAGGGCACGGCCTATGCCGCCGCCGGGCTCGACCCCGCGCCGGGTCGGCAGATCGGCGATCTCGATATCCTCGTCCCGCGCGACCGGATCGAGGCGATCGAGGCCGCGTTGCTCGGCCATGGCTGGGAATGGGTCAAACAGGACGATTACGACGACGCCTATTACCGCCGCTGGATGCACGAGCTGCCGCCGCTGGTGCACTCCGAGCGCGACCGGATGATCGACGTCCACCACACGATCCTGCCGCTCACCGCGCGCCCGACGCCCAATGCCGCGGCGATGATCGCCGATGCGGTACCGATCGGCGACAGCGGCCTGATGATGCTGTCGCGGCAGGACACGATCTGTCATGCGGCCGCGCACCTCATCGCCGACGGCGACCTATCGGGGGGCCTGCGCAACCTGTGGGATATCGACCGGCTGTTGCGTGATTTTGCCCAATCCGATGGGAATTTCTGGGAAAGGCTCGCGGCCCGCGCCGATCGCCACAGCCTCGGCCCTGCGGTCGCGCGCGCCGCGCGGCTGGCGCACCGTCTCTATGCGACGCCGGTCCCGAACGACTGGCACAAAGGCGCGCACAGTGATGTCGCGTTCATGCGCCGGCTGCTCGCGCGCAACGGCTGGGGCCAGGAAACGCTCGGCGCCGAACGCTTCGCCTTCTACGTCCGCTCGCACCTGCTGCGCATGCCGCTGCGCCAGTTGCTGCCGCATCTCGCGACCAAATGGCGCAAGCGCAGGCTCGGCGGGGCTGGATAATCGCGCCGCGCCGTGGCAAACGCGCGGCACGAGTTCTTCCACCCCATTCAGGCGATGGTTTGTTTCATGGTTTCAGCCGCATCCACCCGACCGATCGCCATTGTCATCCTTGCCGCGGGGCAGGGGACGCGGATGAAGTCGGCGTTGCACAAGGTCCTCCACCCGATCGCCGGGCGGCCGATGCTGGTCGGCCTGATCGACGAGCTCGAACGCGCGGGCGCGGCGCGGATCGTGGTCGTCACCGGCGCGGGCGGCGAAGCGGTCGAGGCCGAGACGGCGCGCGACAGCGTCGTTTTCGCGCGGCAGACCGAACAGCTCGGCACCGCGCACGCCGCATTGCAGGCGCGCGATGCCCTGGCCGATTTTGCCGGCGACGTGCTCGTCTGCTTCGGCGACGTGCCGTTGTTGAGGCGTGCGACCGTCGCCGCAATGCAGGCCCGGCTGCACGACGACGACGCGCCTGCCTGCGTCGTCCTCGGCTTTCGCCCCGCCGACGCCAAGGCCTATGGCCGCGTCATCGCCGGTCCGGGCGGGCGGATCGCCAAGATGGTCGAGTACAAGGACGCAAGCGACGACGAACGCGCCGAAACCCTGTGCAACGCCGGGCCGATCATGGCGCGCGGCGACGAGATTTTCGATCTGCTCGCGCGGATCGGCAACGCCAATGCACAGGGCGAATATTACCTTCCCGATCTCGTCACGGTGGCGAGCGTCGATCAGCGCGCCTCGGCAGTCGTCGAAACCGGCGAGGCCGAAGTCACCGGGGTGAGCGACCGCGCCGACCTTACCCGCGCCGAAGCG
>CAZHWG010000247.1:0-3293 GCA_964535925.1 uncultured Sphingorhabdus sp. | reverse complement strand
GGTACCGACGGTGCGGGTGAAGACGAGCCAGCCGATCAGGCCGGCCAATCCCGCGAGCCCGACGCCGTGGCTTACCGCCGATCGGGGCCGGGCGGCCGGGGTTTTCTGCGCAGCAGCGGCTTCAGGAAGGGACGATAGGGTCACGCCCGACGCCATAGCCAAAAATGGTAAGCGGGCCGTAAACTTTACTTGGCGTGCTGAGACCGCATAACTGGGCGCCCACGGCGAGAAATCGGTCGATAATATTACGCAATATTAACTCGGTCCAACGAAGCCGTCTCACAATCGTTCCATCGACTCATCGCAAACTTGCTTCGACTCGTCATAATATTGCGGGTGGAGATTCGATATAACCCCCTTCACCTGCTACCCCCGAATCGAAATTAATCGGGTGGGTAGCAAAAGTGGCATTTTCCTTACGCGACACGGCGTTTCGCGATCGCTGGTCTGCGATGTTCCAGGATCGCGAGATTTTCGTGCGCACTGGCGGTCACGTAAAATTCGTCAAGCTGTCGGCAAAGCTGCAACGCCGCATTGCGATCGCACTCTCGGCGGCATTTCTTGTTCTTTTCGTGATCACGGGCGTTGCCGTCGTGCGCGACATGCTGGGCGCTTCGGAGCGCGCCGAGCTTGCGCAGCAACAGGCGCAGGTCAACGCCGCACAAGCGCGCGTCGCGGCCTATCGTGACCGCGTCGGCGAAGTCGCCGCCGATCTCGACGCGCGCCAGACCTATCTCGAAACGCTGACCGGCGAAATTAGCGGCAAGACGGTCGAGGCCCCCAAGTCCGACGCCGACGTCGATCAGACCACCCCGGACAAGATCGGCGCGCTCGGCGTCAAAGACGTGCTCAAGAACCTCCTCGCGCTGCGCGGGCGGCAGGACGACCTGGCCGTCGCGCTGACCGCAACGGTTGATCGGCGCGCGGCGCGCGCCGAGGCGGCGATCCGCAATTTCGGTATCGATCCGCAACGCCTGATGAAGCAGCCCGCCGCCCTGGGCGGTCCGTTTGTTGCCTTCCGCACCGAGGGTCGCACGGTCGACCAGATGGGCGCATCGATCGCCCGCCTCGACAGCGCGCTTATCCGCATGGAGCGGCTCGAACGTGCGCTCGTCGCGATGCCCTCGGCGCGTCCGGCCAATGCCGACATGGTCACATCGAGCTACGGTTATCGTCGCGATCCCTTCAGCGGCGCCGCCGCGTTCCATTCGGGCCTCGATTTCCGCGGCGCACGCGGAACGCCGATCCACGCCGCCGCCGCCGGCCGCGTCTCGTTCGTCGGAAGAAAGGCGGGCTATGGCAATGTCGTCGAGATCGACCACGGCCAGGGCATCATCACCCGCTACGCGCATTTGTCGCGCTTCGATGTTAAGCTGGGCCAGCGAGTCGCGACGGGCGTCACGATCGCGGCAATGGGGTCGACCGGTCGTTCGACCGGCACGCACCTCCATTTCGAAGTCCGGATGAACGGAACCGCCATGAACCCACGCATTTTCCTGGAGGCAAAAAAAGATGTTCTCGAAACCAAAGCCGTCGCCGCACGGCGGATCGCCGAGCGCGCCGGAGTCCAGAGCGGACAATCGTAAGATGGCGAGCAATACGACCACCTTCTCGGTTCTCGGCGCCGACGTCATCGTTACCGGCAACATCGCCTCTACGGTCGACCTGCACATCGACGGTTGCGTCGAAGGCGACCTCAAATGCGCCAATTTCGTGCAGGGCGAAGGCAGCGCGATCAAGGGCGCGATCATCGCCGAAACAGCGCGCATCGCGGGCACGGTCGAAGGATCGATCGAGGCGCGCGACCTCGTCATCCAGCGCACTGCACGCATTACGGGCGATGTCGTCTACCAGAACCTGACGATCGAAAACGGCGGCAAGGTCGAAGGCAAGTTCAGCCACAGGCGCAACGCCGGCGAACGCCGCGCCGAAAACGCCGCGGGCAAGACGCCACTCGAACTCGTCGCCGACGAGCCGTCGCAGGGCATGGCTGGCTGACGCCCGACAGAGATACCGGACATCAGATTCGGGAGAGGATGGGCGGCCTGCGGGTCGCCCTTTTTCTGTGCGGAGAGATCGCGGAGTAACAAATCTACACGAAAAGTGTGACCTACGTGACCTATTCGCGTGGTATTGTGGCGTGGTGGCCGGTGGCGCGCGGAAGTGGGGCGCCGCTGCCGCACGAGCGGGCGAAATTGCAGGTGGAGCGATCATCGCAAGAACAGGCTAGCAACAAGCGATAAATGTAGGACAGCCCGAAATTGATAGGCGCGGCCTAATTCGCGAGGAGATGCGTCCTATCGGCAACAGCGGCCACTGGCACGATCACCGTTTCTTCTTCGCCGTCGTCGCGGTGAAATCGGGATCCTTGCTGGCGACCCAGTCGACGAACTTGCGCACGTCGGGATTGGCGAGCAGCGCCTCGACGTCCATCGCGTGACGTTGCAGCTCGGCATTGGTGAAATTGGCGATCAGCGTCTGCTGGCAGATCGGGTGCATCGGCACGACGTCGCGCCCGCCGCGACTCTTGGGCACGGGATGGTGCCAGACGATCGTCTTGCCCGTCGGCCGCCCGCACAGCCAGCACGCCACCGCGACTTCCTCGGGCTCGTCGGCGGCATCGAGGTCTCGATAGGGATCACGTTTCTTGCGCGCCATGGGCCTGCCTGACTTGTTGGAAGTTACGTGGACCTCCGTAGGGCGGCGCGCACTGCATTGCCACCACGGGGTTCCGTTGCGACCCTGTCAGAAGGGCATCACCCAGTTGGGCGCTTGTGCCGGCCTTGCTAATTCCGCGGCGCCTGCCTGCGATAGCTCAAGGCCTCGGCGACATGTATCCGTCCGACGGCATCGGCGCACGCAAGGTCGGCGATCGTGCGGGCGACGCGCAGCACTCTCGTATAGCCGCGCGCACTGAGCCGCATCGCTTCGGCCGCCTGCGCAAGGAGCGCCCTGCCCGGCTCGTCGGGCGTGGCGTGCGCTTCCAAGACATCGCCGTCGATTTCGCTGTTGGTGCGCGGGCCGCCATCGCCGTAGCGCGCGGTCTGTCGTTCGCGCGCCGCCGCGACGCGCGCGGCGACGTCGGCGGATACTTCGGCCGGTGGCGGCAGCGACAGGTCCGAAGCGCTGACCGCCTGGACCTCGACATGCAGGTCGATCCGGTCGAGCAGCGGTCCCGACACCTTCGCCTGGTAATCGGCGGCGCAGCGGGGCGCGCGGCTGCAGGCCAGCGCGGGGTCACCCAAATGGCCGCCGCGGCACGGGTTCATCGCCGCGACCAGCTGGACGCGCGC
>CAZHWG010000246.1:0-3293 GCA_964535925.1 uncultured Sphingorhabdus sp. | reverse complement strand
GTTTCGACAGTTCGCCGCTCAATTTCTCCATATTGTCGAGGATGCCCGCGATCGACGCCTGGTTGCGGTCGCTGAGCAATTCTGTCAGCCGTTCGGTCAGCGTCGAGATGCGCTCGAGCAGTTGCGGCGCGGAGTTGAGCAGCTCGCCCAGCGCGCCCGGTTTGGTCGGGATGACGGGCTTGCCCGCCGGTCCTTCCTCGGTGATCGGCGGGGCGCCCTTGATCGCGCCGTCGAGCTGGATCTCGCTCACGCCGGTAAAGCCGACGCCGTTGATCTGCGCGGTCGTGCCTTGCAGGATGGGAACCTCGGAATTGACCTCGATGCGGACGCGGACGAACTCGGGATCGGGTTTCCACAGCGCGATTTCCTTGACCTGGCCCGAGGGAACACCGGCAAACGACACGCCCGACCCCTTGTTGAGACCGGCGACCGACTGCTTGAAGAAAATGTCGTATTCGTTGCGGTCGCCCTGGCCCGCCTGCGCCAGCCAGAGGATGAAGAACGCGACGAGCGCGATCATCGCCAGCGTCACCGCGCCGACCAATACGTTGTTTGACCGTGTTTCCATGTCGTTGCGCCTAGTCTTGCCCGCTGCGGGCGGCTGAGTCGATAGCCGCGCGTCCGCGCGGCCCATTGAAATATTCCTGGATCCAGGGCTGGTCGAGATGGGTCAGTTCGTCGATCGTGCCGACCGCGACGATCTTCTTGTCGGCGAGCACCGCGATCCGGTCGCAGATGGCGTGCAGTGTATCGAGATCGTGGGTGATCAGGAACACCGTCAGGCCGAGCGTGTCGCGCAGGTCGAGGATCAGCTTGTCGAACGCGGCGGCACCGATCGGGTCGAGCCCCGCGGTCGGCTCGTCGAGGAACAGCAGCGCGGGATCGAGCGACAGCGCGCGGGCGAGGCCGGCGCGCTTGCGCATCCCGCCCGACAGCTCGGCGGGATATTTTGGCCCAGCTTCGGCGGGCAGGCCGACGAGCGTGACCTTGTATGACGCGATCTCATCGCGCAGCGCGGGATCGAGTTCGGGATAGAATTCGCGCAAGGGAACCTGGATGTTCTCGGCGACGGTCAGCGTCGAAAACAGCGCCCCGGCCTGGAACAGCACGCCCCAGCGACGACGTATGTCGAGCGCTTCGGCGTCGTCCTCCGACTCGTCTGTCATGTCCTGGCCGAACACTTCGATATCGCCCGAAACGGGCCTCTGCAGCCCGATGATCGATCGCATCAGCACCGACTTGCCCGTGCCCGATCCGCCGACGACGCCGAGAATCTCGCCGCGCTTGACGTCGAGATCGATGCCGTCGTGGACGACCTGCTCGCCGAATGCGTTGACCAGCCCGCGAATCTTGATCGCGATATCGTGTTCCTCGGGGATGATCATTTCCAGCCCAGCCCGGTGAAGAACACCGCGAAGATGGCGTCGAGGACGATCACCATGAAAATGCCCTGGACGACCGCCGATGTCGTCCTGAGGCCGACCTCCTCGGCGTTCGCTTCGACCTGCATGCCCTGGTAGCAGCCGGTCAGGCCGATGATGAAGCCGAATACCGGTGCCTTGATCAGGCCGATGATGACATCGGTCATCGGCACGACTTCGCGGATCCGCTGGAGATAGGTGATCGGCGGGATGTCGAGACCGATCCAGACGAACATCATGCCGCCGATAACCGCCAGCACGCCCGCGTAAAAGCCGAGCAGCGGCATCATGATCGTCGTCGCCAGGACGCGCGGCAGCACCAGCGCCTCGATCGGCGAGACGCCGATGGTGCGCATCGCGTCGATTTCCTCGGTCAGCTTCATCGTGCCGAGCTGCGCGGCAAAGGCGCTGCCCGAGCGACCGGCGACCATGATCGCGGTCATCAGCACGCCGAGTTCGCGCATCGACGATCGTCCGACGAGGTTGATCGTGAAGACCTCCATGCCGAACTGTTCGAGCTGGGTCGCGCCCTGCTGCGCGATGACGATGCCGATCAGGAAGCTCATCAGCCCGATGATCGCCAGCGCATTGACGCCGACGACCTCGAAACGCTGGACGACAGCATTGACGCGAAAGCGGCGCGGGTTGCGGATGATGCCGGCAATGCCGACCATCATCGCGCCGAAAAAGCCGACCATGCCGATCAGCGACGCGCCCGCAGCGCGCGTTGCATGGCCTGCATTGGCGAGCATTTCGGTGAAGCTGTTGTCGGTGTCGGGGTGGATCTGGACCTTCTGGTCGGCCTTTTCGATCTCGTCGAGCAGCTTGACGACATCGGGCTTGCCGCCTTCGATCCGCGCGCCGTAGTCGCGCCTGATCCGGTGGATGATCCACGCCCCGACGGTGTCGACGCGCTCGACCTCGCTGAGGTCGATCACGCTGACGCTGGCGATCTTTTCGTCGTCGTGCGCGTCGCCCTCGTGGTCGTATCCGCCGAGCGAGGCGAGACGTTGCGGCAGGTCGCCCATCCGGGCCAGGGTCAGGCGGCCGGAAAAGCGAATGATCGCCTTTCCGTCGCCCGGTTCGTAAGTGAAGTCGGCCCCACGGTTCATTGCCGCAACAGTGCGTCAATTCCCGCCTTGCGACAAGCCGTTATCTATCGCCAGCCGCGAATGGGCCGGCGTTGGCGCGCGGTCAGATCGCGTCGAGCGCCTGGGTGAAATCGGCGATCAGGTCGTCGGCATCCTCGACCCCGATCGAGATCCGCACCAGATTGTCGGTGATGCCGAGCGCCTGCTTGCGGTCGTCGGGCACAGACAAATGCGTCATCGCCGCCGGCGCGCTGGCCAATGTCTCGGTGCCGCCGAGCGACACCGCGAGCTTGGCGATCTTGAGCGCGTCGAGGAAGGCGAACGCTTCTTTTTCGCCGCCCTTGAGATAGAGCGAGAAGGTCGAACCCGCACCGGTGCAATGGCGGTCGTAGATGTCGCGCTGGCGCGATCCCGCCTCGAGGAAGCCGAGATAGCCGACCGTTTCGACCTTGGGATGGCCGTTGAGGAAGGCGCAGACCTTCTCTGCATTCTCGCCCGCGCGGCTCATGCGCAATTCGAGCGTCTCGAGGCTGCGCAGCAGCATCCACGCGGTGTTGGGATCGGTGATCGTGCCGATCGTATTGCGCATCATGCGCACCTGGTCGAGCAGCGCCTTCTTGCCGACGATGCCGCCGGCGACGAGATCGCTGTGGCCGCCGGCATATTTGGTCAGGCTGTAGACGCTGAGATCGGCGCCGTGCTCGCACGGCTTCGACCAGAGCGGTCCGAGGAAGGTGTTGTCGATCGCGATCGGCGGGACATCGTCGCCCGAGAAAGCGGC
>CAZHWG010000245.1:0-3306 GCA_964535925.1 uncultured Sphingorhabdus sp. | reverse complement strand
GGCTCGCCCTGGCTGGCGATGAAGAATGTCGCCGATGCCGCCGACGCCCGCTTCACCGCCGAGCTGGAAGCGGCCATCGACTTTCCCGCACTGCGCGAGAATACCAGAGCACAGCTCGATGGAGCGATCGCCCCGACCGGCTTTACGCGTCGCTACGGCAACAGCATCGCCGCACGCATCGGCGTCGTCCGTCGTGACGGCCTCGACGCCTGTCTCAAGGACTAGGCCGAGGCTGACACCAACCCGCCGGCGCTGGCGACTGCGGACCAGGGAACAGCAGCCACGAAAAAGGGCGCGGGGAATGCTCCCCGCGCCCTTCCTGTTGCGTTCTGGGTAGGCTTAGAAACCGACGACCAGCGTTCCCGAGATCGTGCGCGGCGCGCCAATCTGAACGAACGGCGGGCTGCCCGCCTGTGCCAAACCACCACCGAAGCCGCCGACATACAACTTGTTGAACAGGTTGTAGACGTTGAGCTGGAAGTAGGTCTTCTCCGCACCGAACTGTGCAAGGCTGATGCGGGCATCGGCATTGACCAGCCAGTAAGCCGGAGCAGTCGCGTCATAGACGACGGTCGTGCTGCTCGTGCTGGCATAGACCGGCAGGTTGGTGTCGTAGACGAAGCGCTTGCCGGTGCGCTTACCGGTCAGGCCCAGCTCGACCGGTCCAACCGTGCCGCGAACCGTGCCGCCGTAGGAGAAGCGCGGCGTGCCCGATTCGCTCTTGCCGGCCGTCGGAGCAAACGTTCCGGGTCCGGTCTGCACATCGTCCTTGATCTTCGAATCGTTGTACGATCCGAATGCGTAAAGGACGAGCCGCGGTACCGGTGCGTACGATACATAGCCGTCGACGCCGTACTTATCGACGGTCCCGAGGTTGCGGAAAACGGTGGCGTCGAGAACGGGGTCATAGGCCGATGCCGTGCGGTTCTTGTACTTGGTAAAATACCCGCCGACCTGTGCCTGGACCTGGCGCGAACGATAGCGAACGCCACCATCGAAGCTATCGGTCGTCTCGGCATCGGGACGTGCGCTCGGCGTATCCGGAGCGAAGAAAAACGCATTGTACAGGTTGTCGGTACCCGGGACCGAAAGGCCGCGGGCATAGCTGCCGAATGCGCTGACCTGGTCGGTGAAGCGATAGACCGCGCCGACGTTGGGGAGCAACTTGTCGTATTTCAGCACCCGCTGCTGCGGTCCCTGAACGTTGGGACGGGTCGCTGCATAGGTTGCATTGCGCGGATCGTCTTCGCCGAAACAGTCGACGAAGCCCGAAGCCGAAGTCGTGAAGCAGTTCTGCTGCAAATCGCGCGTGAAGAACGGTGCAGCCAGGCCGACGTTGACGGTCAGCTTGTTGTCCATGAAATCGCCGCGATATTCGGCGGCGATCTTGTTCAAGGTCGCATACGACTGGCGATTGCGCTTGTTCAGCTCGGCGCCGGTAACGTCGAGCTGCGGATTGTTCACTGCAAACACGTCAACCGGTTCGCCGTTGCCCTGAAGCAGTCCGACTTGGCCGGTCTGGCGATGGTTGGCGCGATCATAGGTGTACGAAACGCGGAACGTGTTGTCGTCGTTGATGTCGTAGCGCAGGCCGGCGATCGCGATAAAACGGTGCGTCCGGGTCTGGCTTGGCGTGAGCATCGTGACTTCGTCGAGCAGATCGCCGTCACCGTTGAGATCGCGCCCGAAATAGGGACGGCCACCCATATAACCGGCTAGACCGCCATTGAGGCGTTCGCGCGCATTGGTCGTGCCGCCGCCATTGGCCTTGACGTACTGGTAGCTCGGATCGAACGTGAACGTCAGCTTGTCGGTCAGCGTGAAGCGCGACGCACCGCGGATGTTCCCGGTGTTCGACGGATTGTAGCGGCGATCGAATTCGGTACCGCAGCCATTGGTGAAGTCTGCCAGGCCCGGGCGGGCGACAGTGCTGACCTGACAGGGGTAGTTGATGTCGTATTCGCGGTCGTCGTTCGACTGCGGGAAGCCCGAGGGAACGGGACGATCATTGCGCAGGCTGACCGAACCGAAGAAGTTGTTGCGATTCTGGTTGTAGTTGCCCGCAACAGAGACGAAATCGCCATTCGAACCGATCGGCTGGTACACCTTGGCGTTGTACTGCTGCTTATTGACCTTGCCGTAGTTGTTGTACGGATTATCGTTGGTCGCGCTCGAGGCCGAGACGAAGGCACGCGTGCCGAACGGGCCGAACGCGCCGGTTTCGATCTTGCCGAACATGCGGAAGAAATTAAAGTCGCCGGCCGAACCCGACAGCATCGCGCCGAATTCTTCGCTGGGGTTGATCGTGCGGTAGTTGACGGTGCCGCCGACGGCCGAAGCGGTCGGGCTGTCGACGTCGGTCGAACCCAGGTTGACGTTGACCTGCTCGATCAGCTCGGGGTCGAGCTGCTGGTTCGAATAGATCGCATAGTTGCCCGAATCGTTGAGCGGAACGCCGTCAAAGGTCAGCGAGATACGGTCGCTTGAGAAACCGCGGATCGTCAGCGTACCGCCCGACGAGCCATAGGCGTCGTTGTTCTGGAAGCTGACGCCCGGGATGACGTTGATCGTGTCGAGGATCGTCTGGCCGGGATTGGCGCGCGAGATCGCTTCCTGCGTCAAGACCTGCTTGGCCTTCGACGTGTCGGGCGCAATCACGCCGCCGACATCGCGCTCGCCGCGTGTGCCGGTGACAACGATGGCGCTTTCGTCTTCGAAGTCGATCGAACCGGTCGACTGCGCGAAGGCCGCCGTCGGAGCAAGCAGCGCGACAAACGCGACGCTGCGGAAAAGAGCGGTTTTCATATGATAAATCCCCGAGATGGTAAGAAAATCCTCGTGCAGGCTGTCGCTTCTTTCGAACCGGCGATTCGCGCCTGCGGTGCGCGGCCAATAGCCGCTGTTGTGTGACTCGGAAATGACAGTTTCGGCGATCTTTTCAGGCCAATGGCCTGGTCGCTGCAATTCGCCCTGCCGCGGCGATCCAAAGCGCTTCGCAGCACAGATATGCGGCACCAATTTCCGCCGATTATATGGGTATTTTCCGCGCTGTGGCGCGGGTGCAACAGTGACCGGAAATCGGCCCGGCGGGAACGGCTTAGGCGGCGTCGCCCGCTTTCGCTTTCTTGACGGGATCGGCGAAGACGCGAATCGGTTCCTTGCGGCCCTCGACGACGTCCTTGTCGATGACGATCTCGCTGACATTGTCGAGCCCCGGAAGGTCGTACATCGTGTCGAGCAGGATCGCCTCGCGGATCGAGCGCAGCCCGCGCGCGCCGGTCTTGCGCTCAATCGCCCGCTTGGCGA
>CAZHWG010000244.1:0-3309 GCA_964535925.1 uncultured Sphingorhabdus sp. | reverse complement strand
ACGAAATCGACATGTTCGCTCAAACCGCAGCTTTCGAGGACGTTCTTCAATTGCTGCTCGCCCCACCGGCCCCGCGCCTTGGGCGCATTGCGCAGCGAATTGACGAGCCGCGCGGCCTCGGTCGAGACACGCTCCTGGCCCTGTTTCATCTCGCCGATCAGCGATTTCAGAGACCCGTAGGCCTCGGTCCGCTCGCGCTCGACCTTGCCGACCTGTTCCTCGTACGACTTGAGCCGCTGGTTGACCGGCTCGAGCAGCTTGGCGAGCCGCTCGCCGCCCTTTTCGTTGGCCTGTTCGAAACGCTGGTCGGCGCGCTCGAGAAACGCCTTTTGCGCTTCGCCCAGGATCTTCGAGCCGATCTCGCTGAACTGCGCCGAAAGCGCCTCCTTGGCCTCCATCAGCGTCGCGATCTGTTTCTCGTGGTTGCGGGCATCGGCAGCGAGCGCGGCGAGCTGTTCCTTCGCCCGCCCCGCTTCGTCACGGCTGGTCTCGGCCGCGTTACGCGCCGCGTCGCGCTCTGCCACGACGCCGTCGAGCTGCAGGCGGAGCGACTCGGCGGCCTGCTTGCCCGCCGCCGCGGCGCGATTGCCGAGTAGCCAGCCGATGACGGCGCCGAGCGCAAGCGCGATCAGTGCGGCGATAATGACGATGCTATCCATGCGCCGGAACATAGCCGGAACGGTCGATCGTAGGAAAGGGATTTCTGGCGCGCGAAAGGAACAGGATCGCCGATCGCGCGCTGTTAGGGAAAATACCAGACCGCGAAGGGAAAGAGCAATGTCGATCGAAAAGATGATTTCCGAACACCCGCAGGTTCACGGGGACGAAGACCCGCAGCTCGGCGCGGCCGTCCGCCACGCGATGTACTGCGCGGCGATCTGCAACAGCTGCGCCGACGCCTGCTCGGCCGAGGACGGCGACATGGCGCAATGCATCCGCAGCTGTTCGGATTGCTCGGACATTTGCGAGGCGACCTATCGCGTGGCAACGCGCCGGACCGGCGGCAATGTCGGCGTCATCCGCGCGATGCTCGCGGTCTGCGTCAAGGCGTGCGAAGCGTGCGCCGCCGAATGCGACAAGCACGATACTGACCATTGCCGCCGCTGCGCCAAGATGTGCCGCGAATGTGCTGCGGACTGCAAGAAGGCGATGGAAATGATGCACGACGATGCGGTCGCCAAGTCCTGATCCGATGACTCACCCGAACAGGAAACCAACATGAGCTATTATTTCGCCAAGACCATCAAGGACAAGTCGTTCGACGATGTCATTGCCGCCGTCACCGACGCGTTGAAGGACGAAGGCTTCGGCGTGCTGACCGACATCGACCTTCGCGCGACGATGAGGAAGAAGCTCGACATCGATTTCCGCGACTATCGCATATTGGGCGCGTGCAATCCGGGCCTCGCGCACCAGGCGCTCGAGGCCGAGGACAAGATCGGCACGATGTTGCCGTGCAACGTCATCGTCCAGCGCACCGACGCAGGTATCGAGGTCGCAGCGGTCGATCCCAAGGCGTCGATGCAGGCGGTCGAGAATGCCGATCTCGAGCCGGTGGCACAAGCGGTGCACGACAAGATGAAAAAGGTCATCGCCGCGTTGTAAGGGTCTCCCCGTTCGCGACGGGAGCGATCGCCGTCAGGCGGCCTTGCGCATCTTCGTCAGTTTCTTGAGCACCATGTCGCGCTTGAGCCGGCTGAGATGGTCGATGAAGAGAATCCCTTCGAGATGGTCCATCTCGTGCTGGATCACCGTCGCCATGAAGCCGGTCATCCGTTCCTTGTGCGACGTACCGTCGAGATCCTGCCAGTCGACGGTGACCTCGGCCGGGCGCGAGACCTCGGCATATTGTTCGGGAACCGAGAGGCAGCCTTCATTGTAGAGCGTATGCTCTTCGGATTGCTCGGAAAAAACCGGATTGATGAAGACCTTCGGATCGCGAATAACGCGCTTGCCCTCTTCGTCCTCGGGATCGGGCTCCTGCAAGTCGATGACGAGGATGCGCTGCGGCACGCCGACCTGGATCGCGGCAAGGCCGATACCGACAGCGTCGTACATCGTCTCGAGCATGTCGTCGGTCAGCGTCTTCAAGTCCGCGTCGAAGCTTTCGACGGGCTTGGAAATGGTGCGCAGCCGGGGGTCGGGCACCTCGATGATTTCGCGTATGGCCATGCTCGCGATTTAGGCGGGACGATCTGCGTTTTCAACCTTGGCGAGCGTCACGAAACCGACCGTCGTGCCCTCAGGGCCTGCGCCAGCGTCCCTTCGTCGAGATAATCGAGTTCGCCGCCAACCGGCAGGCCGTGCGCGAGGCGGGTGACGCGGACGGGATGCTCCTCGAGCCGTTCGGCGATGAAATGCGCGGTGGTCTGGCCTTCGAGCGTCGCGTTCATCGCCAGCACGACCTCGTCGACGCCGCCGCCGGCGACGCGCGCGACGAGGCTGTCGATCGTCAGATCCTCGGGCCGGACGCCTTCGAGTGCCGAGAGGCGCCCGCCCAGGACATGGTACCGCCCGGGAAACAGCCGCGAGCGGTCGAGCGCCCACAGGTCGGCGACATCCTCGACAACGCACAACGCGCGATCGTCGCGGCGCGGATCTGCGCAGATGCCGCAGGGGTTGACCGTATCGACATTGCTGCAGATTTCGCAGGTGACGAGGCTGTCGCTGACGCTCTCTAGCGCGGCGAGCAACGGGACGAGCACGGTTTCGCGTTTCTTGACGAGGTGGAGCACGGCGCGCCGCGCCGATCGCGGGCCGAGCCCGGGGAGCCGCGCGAGCGCCTGTGTCAGCGTTTCGATTTCCTTCGAGGCCATGGCTGACGACTTAGGGGTTGCGCCAAGAGGCGACAAGCGGTTGAAGCGGCGCCATGCGTATCGCCTTCATGGGAACCCCCGAATTCGCCGTACCGACGCTCGATGCGCTCGTCGCGGCAGGACACGACGTCGTCGCGGCCTATAGCCAGCCGCCGCGCCCGGCCAATCGCGGCAAGACGCTGACCCCCTCGCCGGTCCAGAAGCGCGCGGAGGAGCTGGGCATCGCGGTACGTACGCCGAACTCGCTGCGTTCGTCGGCGGCGCAGGCCGCGTTCGCCGCGCTCGACCTCGATGTCGCGGTCGTCGCCGCCTATGGGCTGATCCTGCCGCCCGCGATCCTCGAAGCGCCGATCTACGGCTGCCTCAACGTCCACGGCTCGATCCTGCCGCGCTGGCGCGGGGCCGCGCCGGTCCAGCGCGCGATCCTCGCCGCCGATGCCGAGACCGGCGAGCAGCGAGCCGACCTGGCCGCCGAGCTGGCGCCCTGGTTTGG
>CAZHWG010000243.1:0-3339 GCA_964535925.1 uncultured Sphingorhabdus sp. | reverse complement strand
GAGCAACATCGCGTCCTCGGCATTGACCCGGACATTGTCGAGCCTGATTTCCATGTGGCCGTGCGGCGCGTCGTCATAGCCGAAGACGGGCAGGTGCCGCTCGATAGTGATCCCGTCGGCATCCATCGGCATCAGCACCATCGACTGCTGTTCGTGCCGCTTGGCCTCGAAATCGGTCTTGCCCATGACGATCGCGACCTTGCAGCGCGGATCGCCCGCGCCGCTCGACCACCATTTGCGCCCGTTGATGACGTAATCGTCGCCGTCGCGCGTGATGCTGCATTCGATGTTGGTCGCGTCCGAAGATGCCACCTGCGGCTCGGTCATCAGGAACGCCGAACGGATATCGCCTTCCATCAGCGGCCCCAGCCAGCGGTCCTTCTGGGCGCGCGTGCCGTAGCGCTCCAGCACCTCCATGTTGCCGGTATCGGGCGCCGAGCAGTTGAACACCTCGCTGGCCCACTCGATCCGGCCCATCTCCTCGGCGCACAAGGCATATTCGAGGTTGGTCAGGCCCGGGCCTTCGAACGTGAAGGTATCGTCGACCGGCGTGCGGCCCGACGACGGCGGCATGAAGAGGTTCCAGATGCCCGCCGCCTTGGCGCGCGCCTTTTCCTCTTCGACCACGGGAAGCACCTTCCAGCGCTCGCCGCTCGCCTGCTGCGATTTATAGTCGGCGACGCGCGGCCGGACGTTGGCGGCGATGAAGTCGCGCACCCGGTCGCGCCAATGGACCTGTCGCTGTGTCGGTTCGAAATCCATGGCGCCTGCTCTCCATCGGCGGGACTCGAACATCGGTCCCTTCACTGTCCTGAGTGCCAGCTTAATACGGGCATTTCCAGCCCCGCGCGGTTGCCGCTACGGCATCGGTGCGCGCGCTCAACGCGCTTGCCGCCCGCGAATCCGGGGCATAGCATGGGCAAAACGACAAGAGAGGATGACCATGGCCGAAGCTGCCACCAAACCCGCCGGCGAGCTCGAGGTATTTCGCGCCGAAACGCGCGCATGGCTCGAGGCGAACTGTCCGGCCGAAATGCGCCTGCCTGTCCAGGACGAGGACGATGTCTGCTGGGGCGGGCGCGACTGGACCTTCAAGTCCGAAGCCCAGAAGGCGTGGTTCGATGCCTGCGTCGCCAAGGGCTATACCGTTCCCGACTGGCCCAAGGCCTATGGCGGCGCGGGCCTCGATCCCGCGCGGACCAAGATCCTCAAGCAGGAAATGGCGCGGATCAACGCGCGCCCGCCGCTGTCGAGCTTCGGCATCTGGATGCTCGGTCCCGCTCTGCTCCATTTCGGCACCGAGGAGCAGAAGGTCCACTATCTCAACCAGATCGCGCGCGGCGAGATCCGCTGGTGCCAGGGCTATAGCGAGCCCGGCGCGGGCTCCGACCTTGTATCGTTGCAGACCTTCGGCCGCGACGAAGGCGACCACTGGGTCGTCAACGGGCAGAAGGTGTGGACCAGCTACGCCGACAAGGCCGACTGGATCTTCTGCCTCGTACGCACCGACAAGGACGACAAGTATCGCGGGATCAGCTTCCTGTTGTTCGACATGGCAAGCGAGGGCGTCAGCACCAAGCCGATCAAGCTGATCAGCGGCAACTCGCCGTTCTGCGAGACGTTCTTCGACGATGTGAAGGTCCCCAAGGACCAGATCGTCGGCGAGATCAACCGCGGCTGGGATGTCGCCAAGTACCTGCTCGGCCACGAACGCGAGATGATCTCGGGCGGCGGCTTGGGCGGGGCGATGGTCTCGATCGGCGCGGCGTTCAAGGCGGAGGCCAAGGCCGACCCGATCCTGCGCGCCGACTTCGCGCGCTTCGACGTCGACACGTTGGCGTTCCGCGCGATGGCCGAACGCTTCGTCGACCAGATGAAGTCGGGCCAGGGCCATCCCGCCCAGCCCAACATGATGAAATATGCCGGCACCGAGCTCAACAAGCGCCGCCACGAACTCGTCATGGCGGCGGGCGGCAGCGACGCGCTCGAATGGGACAGCGCGGCGAGTGACGAGGGCAAGCGCCCGCGAGGCTGGCTGCGGACCAAGGCGAACAGCATCGAGGGCGGGACCAGCGAGGTGATGCTCAACGTCATCGCCAAGCGCATCCTCGAACTGCCCGACGCGTAAGGACGTTCAATCCGGCCCGGCACCCGCGCTGGATTCCCCCGCCTTCGCGGGGATGACCAAGTAGATTAAGGATCAATCATGCCCCTCATCCTCGACGACGACCAGACGATGCTGCGCGACACCGCGCACGAATTCATGATGGGCGAAGGTTCGATCGCCAAGCAGCTGCGCCACTGGCGCGACAACGAATGCAAGGACGGCTTCGGCCACGATTTGTGGCGCCAGTTCGGCGAGATGGGCTTTGCCGGGATGCTCGCCAGCGAGGCCGATGGCGGGCTGGGCATGGGTGCGGTCGAGGCAGGCGTGGTGATGGAGGAAATCGGCCGCAACCTCACGCCGTCGCCCTTCCTGTCGACCGGACTCGTCGGCGTCACTGCGCTCGCCGCCGCCGATGACGACCTGCGCGCCCGCTGGCTGCCCGGCATCGTTGCGGGCGAGACTGTGCTCGGCATCGCGATCGACGAGGGCGCCAGGCACGATCCTGCCAATATCGCGATGACCGCCGAAAAATCGGGCAACGGCTTCCGGCTCGACGGGCGCAAGCGCGCGGTCCTGCAGGGCGGCTCGGCCGATGCGCTGATCGTCGTTGCGCGCACCTCGGGATCGGCGGGCGAGACGCAAGGTCTCACCGTCTTCGCGGTGCCGGCCGATGCCGCGGGCCTCACGCGCGATGCCGTCCGGCTGGTCGACAGTGCGATGGCGGCACATTGCGATTTTTCCGGCGTCGAGGTCGATGGCGGCAGCGTCATCGGCGATGTCGACAACGGCTGGGCGGTGGTTTCGAAAATGCTCGCCGCGGGCCGCGCGGGCGCGGCGGCCGAAGCGGTCGGCGTCGGCGGCGGCGCGATGGACATTACCTTCGAATATCTCAAGGGCCGCAAGCAGTTCGGCAGGCATATCGGCAGCTTCCAGGCGCTCCAGCACCGCGCCGCGCACCTCTATTCCGAAATCGAGATCGCCCGCGCGGCGGTGTTGAAGGCGTGCCAGCTCATCGACGAGGCCGCCGATAACGCCGGACTGATGGTCTCGGTCGCCAAGGCCAAGGCAGGCGATGCGGCGAACCTCGCGGTGCGCGAAGGCGTCCAGATGCACGGCGGCGTCGGCATGACCGACGAATACGACATCGGCCTCTACATGAAGCGCGACCGCGCGCTGGCCGAATATTTCGGCGACACGCGCTACCATGCCAATCGCGTCGCGGAATTGCTGGG
>CAZHWG010000242.1:0-3385 GCA_964535925.1 uncultured Sphingorhabdus sp. | reverse complement strand
CGAAGATGCAATCGCCGATCGCCAGCTCGTCGAGGTCGTACTGCTTGTCGAGGTCGACGATGCCCCATTTGCGCGCGCGGGCGCGTTCGTCGTCGTTGCGAAACAGCAGGCGGCCCTTGAACTGGCCTCCGACGCAGCGCAGCGCCGCTGCCGCGAGGACGCCTTCGGGCGCGCCGCCGGTGCCCATGTACATGTCGACGGTCGTTTCCTCGTCAGTCGTCGCGATGACGCCGGCGACGTCGCCGTCGGGGATCAGCATGATGCCGCAACCGATATCGCGCAGTTCGGCGATCAGCGTCTCGTGGCGCGGGCGGTCGAGCGCGCAGACGATGATCTCCGACGGATCGACGCCCTTTTCCTTCGCCACCGCGGTGACGTTTTCGCGCACCGACCGGTCGAGGTCGATGATTCCGGCCGAATAGCCGGGGCCGACCGCAAGCTTGTCCATATAGACGTCGGGCGCGTTGAGCAGCCCGCCCTTTTCCGCGATGGCGAGGACGGCGAGCGCGTTGGGGCCCGCCTTGGCGGTGATCGTCGTGCCTTCGAGCGGGTCGAGCGCGATATCGATCTTGGGTGCATCGGCATCGCCGCAGCCGACCTTTTCGCCGATGTACAGCATCGGCGCTTCGTCGCGCTCGCCTTCGCCGATGACGACGGTGCCACAGATCGACAGTTCGTTGAGCGCGGCGCGCATCGCCTCGACGGCTGCGGCATCGGCGGCCTTCTCGTCGCCGCGCCCGATCAGCGTCGAGGCCGAAATCGCGGCCGCTTCGGTCACGCGGACCATTTCGAGGACGAGTACGCGGTCGAGCAGCTTGCTGGCGGATACCGGGGTGGCGGCAGGCATAGGGAACCCTTTCGTGAGGCGAAACGCGATGTGCGTCGCCCGCTTAGGCAAGCGCGTCGAGACTGTCGAGAGCAGGGGTGCGCTGGCGCCGTAACACGCCCTGACGCGGGTTCACTCGGCCGGGCGCGTTCGCCCACAGGGTCCCAGCGAATCGAGGATAAAGCGATAGTCGCTGCGTGCGGCCTGCGCCTGCGCGGGTTCGAGGCCCTGCAGGCTGCCGGGCGGAAGATTTGCCGGCAGGCCGCAGGCAAGCCGCTGCCAGCCGAGCGTTCCTGCCACGGGGACGCGTGCCGATTCGTCGAGGATTTCGCCGAAGGCGACCGCCCAGCGACGCGCCTGGCCGGGCCGCGACAGGACGTTGAGCGAAGCGGGGTCGCCACTGGCGGTGTTCAGGAAAATCTGCGTTTCGCCTTCGCCGGGCAACGATCCGCGGACGAAGAAGGCGCTCGAAATCCCGGTGACGATCGGCGGGGCGTTGGCTGCAACGAGATCGCGCTGGATGGTCCGGACCATGCCCTCGGTCGTGGGCGACCAGGCGATCTGCGCGTCGCGTGCGGCGAGCTGGAGCTGCCCGGTCGGAGCGGTGCCGGTGGCGAAGAGTATCATGCGCTGCTTCTTGATCTTCGGCGCCTTGCCCCGCGAATCGAGCGGCACGTCGGAGAGATAGACGACCCGTTTGGGCAACCCGGCGGTTCCGCGAATCACGCCGTCGACATCGGCCTCGACATAAAGCCGGACGGTTCCCGGGCGCAGCCCCGGCGAGCGTTCGGGCTCGACCGCTACCGCCGACCGCACCGTCGCCATGGCGACCAGGCGGGCCGCATCGGACAGGTCGACGAGGTCGGCATAGCTCGGTCCCGACGCAGCGGCGGTGCGGGGCGCGTACGCCCCGGCGGGCGCCGGTTGGGGGGCCGCAACGTCAGCCTGTCCGGGCGCGAAAGCTGTCGCGATGATGAACGTAAGCGGATAGATCATGCCGGGTTGGAATCCTTGAACTGGTAAAAATGGCGCGTCTGCGCTAGACGAGCTTATCTATAGCCTCTTTCAACGATTTATAGAGCGGCAAGTCTGAACCTGCGATAAAGCGTTTGCGAACTCGCGAAGCTGGCGATAGGAACCATCGCTTGAACATGCGGTGGGCAAGACCGCTGTTTTTGGCCATCTGGGTCGTTAAACGGAAACTTACCGCGATTCGGGGCGTTGATTCGCAACGGCCCGTTTGGGACATTTGAGGAGTAGCGTACGCTTATGGCTTATGGAGATCGCGTAGACCCGAAGAGCCGCGCGGCTTCTATCGTGATGATGGCCGCTCTGGTTTCCCTCGTTTTGTGGGGCCTTGCGGTCGGTCTTGATGTCGACGTCATCAAGAAAATCTCGGAGAAGCTCGACGTAGTCGACGTCAAGGAAGAGACACCGCCGCCGCCTGAAGAGCCGCCGCCGCCGCCGCCAGAACAGCAGCTGCCGCCGCCGCCGCAGGTGGTCATTCCGCCGTCGCCGATTCCCCGCCCGTCGCCGAACGTCATTCGCGACACGACGCCGACGCCGCCACGCATATTCGTGCCGACGCCGACGATCACGCCTCCCGCGCCTCCCGCGCCGCCTGCGCCGGCCGTGGACAAGTCGCGTCCTGCGGCCCCATCGAACAATCCGGGCCGTTGGGCGACCAATGCCGACTATCCGAGCCGCGCCATGCGTGAAGAGCGTGAAGGCACGACCGGTTTTCGGGTAACGATCGGCAGTGACGGCCGCGTCACCGGCTGCACGGTGACTTCGTCGAGCGGTCATAGCAATCTCGATGCCGAAACCTGCAAGCTTATTAGCCGGCGGGCGCGCTTCAAGCCGGCACTCGACCGCGACGGCAACCCCACTACCGATAGCTATTCCAACCGCATAACCTGGCGCATCGACGGTTAGTCCGCGCTCTATTTCAATCTATTTTGACCTGAGAGGGAATTCATAATGTTCACTAATATCGTTACCGCAGCAGCGGCTGCCGGGGCCGAAGCTCCCCAGTACGGCCTGATCCCGGCACTCGAGGAAGGCGGCCCAGTCGCCTGGACGACCTTCGGCGTTCTCGTGATCATGTTCGCTGGCTCGCTCTACGTCCTGTTCACCAAGCTGTTCGAGCAGAACAAGATCCTTCGTCAGGGCCGCCAAGTCCAGCAGGCCTTCTGGCGTGCACCGACGCTCAAGGACGGCGCATCGAAGCTTGAAAAGGACAGCGCCTATCGTCAGGTCGTCGACGACGGCCTGCGTGCCGAGCAGGAGCACACCAAGCTGACCGATCCCGTCGAAGCGCATGACTGGATGCACAACAGCCTCGAGCGTTCGCAGAACCTCGTCAATTCGAAGCTCAACGGCGGACTGTCGTTCCTCGCAACGGTCGGTTCGACCGCGCCGTTCGTTGGCCTGTTCGGTACCGTCGTCGGCATTCTGCGCGCCCTGGTGAAGATCGGTGCGAGTGGCCAGGCTTCGATCGACACCGTCGCCGGCCCGGTCGGTGAAGCTTTGATCAGGACAGCCGTCGGCCTGATCGTC
>CAZHWG010000241.1:0-3444 GCA_964535925.1 uncultured Sphingorhabdus sp. | reverse complement strand
CATCGCGCACGACGATCGCGTCGCGCCCAACGAGGTCGATGCGGCTGATGTGTGCATCGAGATTGATGCGGATGCACGGCCAGTTGAGGCGCGCGGCGACTTGTTCGATGTGCGTCGATTTGCCGGTCCCGTGATAGCCCGAGACCATGACGCGGCGATTATAGGCAAAGCCCGCGGCGATCGCGAGCGTGGTATCGGGGTCGAAGACATAAGCGGGGTCGAAATCGGGGACGCGCTCGTCGGCCTCGCTGAACGCGGGCACTTCCATGTCGCTGTCGATGCCGAACAGGTCGCGGACCTTCACCATCTTGTCGGGCGCATCCATCACCGTACCTTCGCGACTGTCGGGCTGGACGTTGGGGAGGTCGGTCATGGCAGCGTCTTTCGGAGCGGGTACGAGGGGTGCGTTGCGGCTCAACGCGCGGTCTTGAGCTCGGTATAGGCGGCGACGACCGCCTGCAAAGCCTTTTCGTGGCGGCGATCGCCGCCGTTCTGGTCGGGATGGAACTTGCGCAGCAGCGCGGCATATCGGCGGCGGATCGTCGGCCGGTCGGCATCGGCGGGCAGATCGAGCGTACGTAGCGCGCGGTCGCGCGGCGTTTCGGTCGCACTGCGCCGGGCGCGTTCATACACGCTCGCGCGGTCCTTGACCCCGCCGCGAATACCCGCACCGATGGCGTCGAGCGGGTCGGCGAAATTGGCCCAGCGCGGAGCGGGATCGGCGCCCTTGCCGGCAAAGGCATGCGTCTCACGCTCCCAGCCGCCATAAGGAGTCTGCGCGGCGGAAATCTCGTCGATCGTCATGCCGGCGAAATAGTTGAAGCCAGCATTGAACGCGCGGACATGGTCGAGGCACAGCCATCGCCAGCGATCCGCGCCACGCTCGTTGCCGCCGCCGACACGGCCGGGAGCGCGGAACTCGCCGGGCTCTTCGCAGTCCGGGACCTGGCATGGCCGCGACCCGTCGCCGACGCGTCCGTGGAAGCGATTGGGGCGGCGGCTGGCTGAATCGGAAGAGGAAGAACGGGGCAGGGTAAGGCTCGGCGCTGGCGTTATCGGGGAAGTCGATCCTATATAGGCGCTATGACCGATAGCGAAACCACCCGCGGCTCCATCGCCGCCGAGATCGAGGCGTTGCTGGCCGACGCCTTTGCGCCTGAAACCTTGGTCGTCAGCAACGATAGCGCCAAGCATCACGGCCATAGCGGCGACGACGGATCGGGCGAATCGCATTTCTCAATTTTCATCGTCAGCCGCGCATTTGACGGCAAGTCGCGGCTCGACCGGCAGCGGATGGTCAATGCCGCGCTCGGCGACCTGCCCGGACAGCGCGTGCACGCGATGGCGATCAAGGCGCAGGCGCCGGGCGAGTGAGCGCCGCGCCTGCCAAGGTGAACATCGCCGCGGCGCTGGCGGGAATCAACGACCACTGGAACCCGCGCATCGCCGCCGAGGTGGGCGACACGCAAATCAAGCTGGTCAAGTTCGCCGGTAGCTTCGACTGGCACAGCCATGCCGACGAGGACGAACTGTTCCTCGTCATTTCGGGGACGATGCGGATGCACCTGCGTACCGGCGATGTCGATGTCGGTCCCGGCGAGTTCATCGCCATCCCGCACGGCACCGAACACTGCCCCGAGGCGCTCGACGGCGAATGCGCAGTAATGCTGATCGAACCCGCCAAGACGATCAACACGGGCGATACGATCACCGACCGGACAAGAACGAAGCTCCAGCGAATATGACGACATTAAATCTCCGAAAAACAAAGTCGTGCGATAGATTCCATTTCATATAGACTGGCGAGTCATTGCTCTATAGGCTCGATTGATCGACGCCACGGAGAACAGTCTATGCGAATTCGGTTGATCATTTTGGCGGCCGCTTTCGGTATTTCGGGCTGCTCACAATCAGGCCAAGACCAGAGCGAGCCAACTGCGGAGTTAATGGACTCGGTCGATGTAGCAGATACAGCCGCTCCCGATATCAGCCCGTCTGCCGCGCCCGGCGTCGCGTTCGATTACGCGATCCGGTTGGGCGTGCCCGACATGCGCATTTCAGCACTGCAGGAGCAGAATGCCGATGCGTGCGAAAAGATCAGACTCGCGCGCTGCCAGATCGTCGGCATGCGCTACGAACTGCTCGATGAAGACCGCGTTCGCGGTCAACTACGTTTCATGCTTACACCCGACATTGCCCGCAACTTCGCCAAATCGGCAATCGAGACGGCGCAACGGGCCGACGGCAAGCTGATCTGGAGCGAATTCAACGGCAAAGAGGTTCAGACCGCAATCGACGCAAGCGAGCAAAGGTCGCAGGACGTAACATCGCGTATTGAGGCGATCGAACGTGAATTGGCCGGCGCCGGTTTATCGCGTGATCGCCGAGCGTCGCTCAGCGACGAAGCTGCGCGTCTTCGGCAACAGCTCACCGGTGAGCGCCAGGAACGGCAAGCCAACGAACGACTGTTGGCAAAATCGCCCTTGACGATCGAGTATGTCGGATCGCGCGAATATGGCCGAACACCGCTGTCGCAGATTGCCGATGAAGCTCTCGACGCAGGACGCAGCAGCCTGGTCTTGCTGTTCACGATGTTCGTCTATTTCTTCACCGTCCTGCTTCCTTGGCTGGTCGTCGGCGCAATCCTGATCTACGCATTGCGCTGGTCGCGGGATCGCTTCGACCGACGCGCGCTGCAAGCAAGGATTGGGGTAACGTCCAATGCAGAAAATCACCCCGACGACGCATGATCTCGGCGATTTCAAGGTCCGGCGGACCTTGCCGAGCCGGCCGCGGACGATGGTCGGGCCGTTCATTTTCGTCGACCAGTTCGGCCCCGCACAGTTCGACCTTGGCGGCGGGATGGATGTTCGGCCGCACCCGCACATCAACCTGTCGACGGTGACCTATCTGTTCGAGGGCGCGATCGACCATCGCGACAGCCTCGGCACCGTTGCGACGATCCGGCCCGGCGCGGTCAACCTGATGACCGCTGGAAGCGGCATCGTCCATTCCGAACGCTCGCCCGCTGCCGAGCGCCGCCGCGAAAGGGGCAGCGCTATGGGGCGGATATCGGGGATGCAGACGTGGCTCGCGCTGCCCGACGGCCAGGAAGAGATCGCGCCGGCGTTCCAGAACGTCTCTGCGGACAATTTGCCGATCGTCGACGGCGACGGCGTGCGCGCCCGCGTCATCATGGGCAGCCTGTGGGGTCGGACCGCGCCGACGACGCAGCACGGCGCGACGATCTATGCCGACATCCTCCTGAATGCGGGCGCCTCGGTCGCGATCGAGCCGGACGCCGACGAACGCGCGGTCGTTGTCGCGCTGGGCGATGCCAGCCTCGACGGTGCGGCGCTCGATCGCCATGCGCTCTACATTCTCGCGCCGGGCAAGGCGATGACGCTTCGTGCGGCGAGCGATGCGCGCGTGATGCTGCTCGGC
>CAZHWG010000240.1:0-3446 GCA_964535925.1 uncultured Sphingorhabdus sp. | reverse complement strand
GCTGATGGCGGTTATGTCGCTTTGCTCGGCGCCAAGGTCGACAATCGCGGCGTCATCCGGGACAATCTGGGCACCGTCGCGCTCGCTGCGGGCGAGGCGATCACGCTCGACGTCGCCGGCGACGGGCTGCTCAACGTCGCGGTCGACAAGGGCGCGCTGAAAGCGCTCGTCGAAAACGGCGGCCTGCTGCAGGCCGATGGCGGACAGGTCATCCTGACCGCGCAGGCCGCGGGGCAGCTGCTCGGCACCGTCGTCAACAACAGCGGCATCGTCCAGGCGCGCACGATCGGCACGCGCGCCGGCCGCATCGTCCTGCTCGGCGACATGGCGAGCGGCACGGTCACCGTCGACGGATTGCTCGACGCCAGCGCGCCCGACGGCGGCAATGGCGGCTTCATCGAGACATCGGCGGCCACCGTCACGGTCGCCCCGAGCGCGCAGCTCACCACCGCGGCTCCGGCTGGCCTGACCGGCACCTGGCTGATCGACCCGGCCGACTTCATCGTCGGCGCGGGCGGCAATATTTCGGGCGCGACACTGTCGGCGCAATTGGTCACCAACAACGTCGTGATCAGCACGATCCCGCTCGCCGGCGACACCAGCGGCGGCAATGGCGACATCATCGTCAACGATGCGATCGCCTGGACCGCCTCGGGGAACGCCACGACGCTGACGATGAACGCCTTTCGCGACGTCGTCATCAACGCCGCGATCAGCGCGACCAACGGCAATATCGTCGCCTGTTGCGGCCGCGACGTGATCGTCAACGCCGCGCTGACGACGGTCAACGGCAGCATGTCGCTGAGCGGCGGCCGCGACGTGCGCATATTCCACGCGCTGACCACCACCGACGGCAATATCCGGCTGTGCGCCGGTCACGATGTGCATATCGAGGACGCGATCACCCTGACCCGCGGCAGCACCATCCCCGCGCAGAGCCTCGACCTGCCGGTCGGCCTGACGCTGATTGCGGGGATCGACGGCAGCGGCCCGGGAATCGATGGCGGAACGCTCATCTTCGCACCGCTGGCGCCGCCGACGACGGTCACGGTCGCCCCGGTGAACATCTATTACAACCCGGTATCCTATGCCGCCCCAACCGATTTCTCGACCCATTTCGTCCTCACCGAGGGCGCCTCGCTGACCCAGAAGATGCTGCTCTTCCCGAGCGGCGAGAAGGTCTATGACGGTACCGCCACGGTCGTCCTTTCGGGCTTCAACACGACCGCCGCCTCGGGCCTGCCATCGGGCGTAACGCTCGTTGCCGGACCAAATGCGACCGCAGCGTTCGACGATGCCGGCGTCGGAACCGGCGTCGGAATCACCTATTCGGGCTACAGCCTGGCCGGTGCCAATGCCGACCAGTATGCGCTCGCCGAATCGTGCTGTTCGGACGGCGCGCGGACCCAGGGAACCATCACGGCCGCCCCGGCACCGACACCGACGCCAACGCCAACGCCTACGCCGGCACCAACGCCTACGCCTACGCCGACTCCGGTGCCTGCGCCCACCCCGACACCCGCGCCTTCACCAACGCCGACGCCGACGCCTGGCGACTCGTCGCAGCCGATCGGCGGACTGCCGCAGGTGATCGCGGCGCAACCGTTCGCTCCGGGTCTGGCGGTCGTCGGTCCGGGAATCCGGATGCCGGTCGCGCAACTTGCCATGTTCGAAAAACCGGTCCCGATCACGGTCGCCGAAAAGCCCGTGCGTCCCGCGGTCCGCAAGGCAATCAAGGCACCCGTCGTCCCGGTCCGTCCGGCCAAGCAGGCGCGGCATTGAGGGCTGTCCCGGCATGAGTCGTTCAGTTCTGCGGCGTTCCGGCTTCCTCCGCGCCGACCGACGGGGCCGGAGCGTCGCGTCACTGCTCGCGCGCGGTCTGGCGATCGGCTTGCTGGCGTGCGCGCCGATGGCGGGCGCCCAGCCTGTCCATGCGCAGGAACCGCCGCCGATCCGCGCCGATTTCCTGGGTCTAAGCGCGTCGGACGATGCCCATAAGATGACCGACTGGATCCTCGCTTCGGGCGACAACCGCGGCCTGCCGTTCCTCATCGTCGACAAGATCGCCGCGAAGGTTTTCGCCTTTGGCGCGACGGGCGATCTGCGCGGCGCCGCACCGGCGCTGCTCGGCCTCGGCATCGGCGACGAAAGCGCGCCCGATATCGGCCAACGCAGGCTGGCGAGCATCACCGCGGCCGAACGTACGACCGCCGCGGGCCGGTTCGAGGCCGCGCTCGGCAACGATCTGGAACAGGATGTCCTGTGGGTCGATTACGACAGCGCTCTGTCGTTGCACCGGGTGATCGTCGGCAATCCGCGCGATCGCCGCCACGCCCGCCTCGCCTCGCCGACGCCATCGGACAACCGCATTTCCTACGGCTGCATCAACGTTCCCGTGAGCTTCTTCGACAATGTCATCGTTCCGGTCTTCGCGCAGACCGTGGGGATCGTTTATATCCTGCCGGAAACCAAGCCGATCGAGACGATATTCGCGCTCGGCGAACACGTTGACGCCCCGTCGGCAGCGAACGCTTATTAGGCATTGCTGGCGACAAGCGCGGGTTTTCGGTTTCTATCCGATCGACGTATATTGTCGTCACCTACATCGTCCCGGCGGCCACCATTAACGGGCCGAACTCCTCATGATCCGAATTCCGCCCTTTTAAAGCCTTGACGAATCTCTTGAGCGAACGACCTAATAGGCAATGTGCAATCTCTACAAAACGCGCAAGTCGCTGGAGGAAATTGCTCGCCTATTCAAAGCCGAGATCAACCAGGAGATCGGCTTGGCAAATCTGGCCGAGGATGTTTTTCCGGGTCTGCCGGGCATCGTCGTTCGCGAAGATCAGGAAAAGCGCAGCCTGCAGACGATGGCCTGGGGGTTCCCGCTGGTGACGCGCGATATGCGCGCCCGCGCCGAACAGGCGGGCAGGCCCGCGCGACCCAAGCCGGTCAACAACGCGCGCGACCTGGCCAGCCCGTTCTGGAGATCGGCGGCGGGCAATCCGGCGCGGCGCTGCCTGATCCCGGTCGAGCGCTTTGCCGAGGCGGCTGGCGCCAAGGGGCGCAAGACGCGCACCTGGTTCGCGGTGGCGGACGAGCCGGTGTTCGCCTGGGCCGGGCTGTGGCGTCCGTCGGCCGAGTGGGGCGATGTCTATGCCGGGGTGATGACCGAAGCCAACGCGGCGGTCGCCCCAGTCCATGACCGGATGCCCGTGATCCTGGCGCGCGACGACCACGAACGCTGGCTGCACGGCAGCTTCGACGAGATACTGGCGCTACAGCGGCCCTTTCCTGCCGAGGCGATGACGGTCGATCCGACCGCCGAGCCGTGGGGCGGCTACAAGCCCGGCGAGGGTCCCAACCTGTTCAGTGCTTGAGCATCGGAGCAATTGAGAACATAATAGGAACATTCAACCGATTCGGGTTTATTGTCCTTGTGTCTC
>CAZHWG010000239.1:0-3464 GCA_964535925.1 uncultured Sphingorhabdus sp. | reverse complement strand
TAGGGGGTAAAGTCGAGGGATTCTGTTGCTCGGCTCCCGCGCCCTTTTCGGGGCACTGGCGCCAGCCTGACTCGTCTTATCAATATGGTGAAAAGTCGAGGGATTCTGTTGCTCGGCTCCCTCGGGGCCGCCGGTTTCCGATCCTGTTGCCCGGCTCGGTCCAAGCCGCGTTCTGTTAGTGTAATATCAGGGCGTTAGCCCATCAATTACGCTGCAAGAGCAAGTGCTTCGTTATCGTTGGCACTTATGGGTTTTGAGCCTTTAACGGGTTACTCAGCCCGGGCAAAAACTGCGCTTTTCAACACACGTCGATCCTGGTTCGGCCCCATCGGGAACCCCGCTTTCGCGAGATTTCTGGTGGAGCCGCCGGGTACTGCCCCCGGGTCCGCTGCGCCTATTGCACGCAACAATTTATCGCCATATCCGGCCGAAGCCGGCACCGACCGATATAGGGTGCGACGATTAACGACGCAAGAACGCACACGAAAAAGGGGCCGCGCCTTGCGGCGCGGCCCCTTTCGAGAACAAGCTAGAAAAGCTTAGTCAATCTTGTCGGCAGCATTGTTGACCGAATCGGCTGCACCACCGACGGCGTCGGCAGTGGCGCCGATTTCGTTGGCTGCGTCGGCGACGGGGTTGCCGTCGGCATCGACCGCAACGGCGTCGTTGGTCATGGCCGAACCATCGGCGTTCATGTCGGTCGCCATCGCGTCATCGGTCATGACTTCGTTGGTTGCGGCATCTTCGTTGGCCGAATCGCAAGCGGCGAGCGCCAGCGGTGCGAGCAGCGCTGCAATGATGATTTTTTTCATGGTAAAGGACCTGTACTTTCTGTCTTGTTATTTAGGGAATGATCGAACGGCCGGGAGGCCCCCCTGCCGGTTCGTGCCTCGCCTTACGCGATATGGCATATCGGTGACAAACTTATTCGCGCGGCGCCGCTATGGCCGGTCCTTCAGGGCGTCGCGAATTTCGGTCAGCAATTGCACCTCGCTCGGCCCCGAGGGTTTTGCTTCTTCCCTGGTCGCCATCCGGTTCGCCGCGCGGACGAACAGGAAGATGACGAAGGCGAGAATCACGAAATTGACCAGCATCGTGATGAACTGGCCATAGCCAAGCAGGGGAACACCGGCCTCCTTGAGCTGGGCATAATTGTCGAGCGAGCCCTTATACCCCGCAGGGATATCGCCGAGCCGAACGAAGTAGCTCGAAAAATCGAGCCCGCCGAACAGCCAGCCGACGACCGGCATGATGATGTCCTCGGTCAGCGACGTCGTGATCTTGGCGAACGCCGCGCCGATGATCACCGCCACCGCGAGATCGAGCACATTGCCGCGCGCTATGAAATTCCTGAATTCGTTCAGCATCTCGTCCCCTCCTCGACACGCACGCGGCGATTGCAACCGCATCGCGCCTGTCCTATCATGGTGATACACGTCGCCCCCTAGCCCAACGGAGCTTCCCATGATCGCCAAATCGTTCAAACTCGCGCTTGCAGCCACGCTGCTCACGCCGCTTGCCGCGTGCGGCATCAACTCGGTACCCACCGCGGAGGAGAACGCCAAGGCGAAATGGGCCGATGTCCAGGCCGCGTTCCAGGCACGTGCCAACCTTATCCCCGCGCTCCAGGAGATCGTCCTGTCGTCGTCCGAGCAGGAACGCGAGACGCTCAACGACGTCATCTCCGCGCGTGCCAGGGCAACGAGCCCGCAGATCCAGCTCAATCCCGACGACCTGTCCGACCCGGCCAAGGTCGCGGCCTTCCAGGCGGCGCAGGGCCAGTTGTCGAGCTCGCTCGGGCGCCTGCTCGCGACGGTCGAGGCTTATCCCGAGCTCAAGAGCCAGGACAATTACGGGCGCTTCATGACCCAGTATGAGGGTAGCGAGAACCGGATCCGCGTCGCTCTCAAGGATTACAACGAATCCGTCCGCAATTATAATACGACGATCCGCACCTTCCCCGACATCATCGGCGCCAAGGTTATCCACGGCGCCAAGCCGATGGTCACCTATGAGGCACCGACCGAAGGTGCCGAAGTCGCGCCCACGCTCGACATGCGCGGGGAATGATCGCGGCGAAAATCCCTTCGATGTCGGTGTCGCGTCTTGCCCAGAGGCTGGCGCTGCTCCTGATCGCGTGCGTTGCGGCGCTGGGCCTATCGGCCGCAGCGTGGGCGCAGGATTTCCCGGAACGCGGCACCGCGCCGGTGGTCGATGCCGCCAGCATCATCGATCCCGCCGCCGAGGCCGAGCTGACGGCAAAGCTCGACGCGTTCGAACAGCGCAGCCAGCGCCAGTTCGTCGTCGCGACGATTCCCGACCTGCAAGGCTATGACATCGCCGATTACGGCTACCAGCTCGGCCGCAACTGGGGGCTGGGCGACAAGGAACGCAACGACGGCATCCTGCTGATCGTCGCGCCCAACGAACGCAAGGTCCGGATCGAGGTCGGCTATGGCCTTGAGGCGGTGATCCCCGATGGCCTCGCCTACGACATCATCGAGGGCGACATATTGCCGCGCTTTCGCGACGGCGACATGACCGGCGGCATCATCGCAGGCGCCGACCGCATCATCACGCAACTCGAACTGCCACCCGAGGAAGCCGCCAAGGTCGCGCAGGAAGCGACCGCAAAACGATCATCGTCGCAGGGCGGACTGCCGATCGGCATGATCATCTTCTGGGGCATCATCATCGTCTTCTTCGTCCTGCCGATGCTCGGCGGCGGCAAGCGCGGCCGGCGCTATCGTCGCAGCGGCATCGGCAACGTCATATTGTGGTCGGCGCTCAACAGCATGGCCAATTCGGGACGCGGCGGCGGCTTCGGCGGCGGTGGCGGGGGATTCGGTGGCGGCGGTGGATGTTCGGGCGGCGGCGGCGGCTTCGGCGGCGGCGGCGCGTCGGGGGGATGGTAGGATGAGCGAGGGCGAAACCAATGCTGGCCTGGGCGTTGTCGATCACAATGTAGTCACCGCCGCGGTGACCGCAGCAGAGCGCACCACCGACGGCGAGATCGTCACGATCATCGCCGAGCGGTCGGACGGCTATACCGATGTCGCGCTCGCCTGGGCGGCGGCGGTGGCGTTCGTCGCGCTCGCGTCGCTGGCGATCTGGCCCGACGACATGCTCGGCCTGTACGACCGGCTGACCAACGCCTGGGCACAGGCGTGGACGCCGCAGACGATCTTTGCGCTCGCTGCGACGGTCGCGGCGATGAAGTTCGCCTTCATGCTGCTGATCCAGCTGTGGCCACCGCTCAAATACCTGCTTGTTCCCGCGCCAATCAAGGTGAAACGCGTACGCCGGCGCGCGATCGACCTGTTCAAGGTCGGCGCCGAAAAACGCACCGTCGGCAAGACGGGCGTGCTGATTTACCTGTCGATGCGCGAACACCGCGCCGAGATCATCGCCGACGAGGCGATCGTCGCCAAGGTCGCGCCCGAAGTCTGGGGCGAGGCAATGGC
>CAZHWG010000238.1:0-3476 GCA_964535925.1 uncultured Sphingorhabdus sp. | reverse complement strand
TTTCGACCAACCCCGGCGCGCCGTTCGCGCCGCTGATCAAGATCGCCAGCGGCGGCGAACTGTCGCGCTTCATCCTCGCATTGAAGGTCGCGCTCGCCGAAGAGGGCGGGGCGGACACGATCATTTTCGACGAGATCGACCGCGGCGTCGGCGGCGCTGTCGCGAGTGCGATCGGCGACCGGCTCGCGCGCCTCGCACGCGGCAAGCAGCTGCTTGCGGTGACGCACAGCCCGCAGGTCGCGGCGCGCGGCGCGCACCACCTGCTGATCGCCAAGAGCCACGACGGCACCGTCACGCGGACCGGCGTCACCCCGCTCGACGCCGCCACCCGCCGCGAGGAAATCGCCCGCATGCTTTCGGGCGCGAGCGTCACCGACGAGGCGCGGGCGCAGGCCGAGAGATTGCTGGAGGCGGCGTGAGCGCGCCCGCGCATCCGCTTGATCGCCCGGTATGGAACTGCCTGACCGGACCGCAACGGTCGCTGGCGCAGGGCGATAGTCGGGCCTGGCGAATCGACCCGGGCTACGGCCCGTTCGCGGCTGCCGCCGACGGCTCGTACGAAAGCGCCGCGTCGCTCGCGGCCTTGCTCTGCGATGCGCAGGACATGTGGCTGGTCGAGACCGCCGAATGGCCGGTGCCCGCCGGAGCCCGTTTGGTCAGGCGGGCCCGCCTCGCGCAGATGGTCGCCGACGAAGTGCGCGGGGCAGGCGATGCGGCCTGTCCCATCGTGCCGCTCGATGCAGCCGATAGCGCAGAGATGGGCGCGCTGGCGACCGCCACCCGTCCCGGGCCGTGGGAAGCGAAGACGCACCTTTACGGGCAATTTCACGGGATTCGCGTCGACGGACGTCTCGTCGCGATGGCGGGCGAACGAATGCGGCCCGACGGCTTTGCCGAAGTCAGCGGAGTTTGCACCGATCCGGCGCATCGTGGCCGCGGCTTCGCTGGTGCGCTGATGCGCCGCGTCATGACCGACCAACTCGCGCGCGGCGACACGCCGTTTCTCCATGCCTATGCCGACAATGCCGGCGCGATCGCACTGTATCGATCGCTCGGCTTTGCGCTGCGCCGCGAGATGACGATGACCGTATTGGCAAAGGCGTGACCATGGAGAGCAGCGACATCACCGAAGCCGAAGCCGCCAACGAACTGATGCGGCTCGCGCGGACGATCGCGCACCACAACCGGCTCTACCACACGGACGACGCGCCCGAGATTTCGGACGCCGAGTACGATGCGCTCGTTCGCCGCAATAACGAGCTTGAGGCAGCGTTTCCACACCTCGTCCGTCCCGACAGCCCCAATGCGGCGGTCGGCGCGGCGCCCGCAGGCCATCTCGCCAAGGTCAAGCACGCCCAGCGGATGATGAGCCTCGACAATGCCTTTAGCGCCGACGAGGTGCGTGAATTCGTCGCGCGCGTGCGGCGCTTCCTCAAGCTTGGCGACGACCAGCCCGTCGCGCTGACCGCCGAGCCGAAGATCGACGGCCTGTCGTGCTCGCTGCGCTACGAAGGCGGCGTGCTCGTCCAGGCCGCGACGCGCGGCGACGGGACGACCGGCGAGGACGTCACCGCCAACGTCGCGACGATCGGCGACATTCCGCAGGAACTTGCTGAAGAAGGTTTGGGATTTCCCGACGTGTTTGAAATTCGCGGTGAAGTCTACATGTCGAAGGACGATTTCGCAGCGTTGAATGTCCGCCAGGCGGCGGGCGACAAGCTCTTCGCCAACCCGCGCAATGCCGCTGCCGGCTCGCTGCGGCAGAAGGATCCCGCGATCACCGCCGCGCGCCCGCTGCGCTTCCTCGCGCATGGCTGGGGCGAGGTGTCCGATCTGCCCGCCGATACGCAGGCGGGCGTGATGGCGGCGATTGCATCAGGGGGCCTGCCGGTCAGCGATATGCTCGTGCGCTGCGAAAGCATCGAGGACGCGCTGGCGCAGTACGCAAAGATCGAGGCGGAGCGCGCCGACCTGGCGCTCGACATCGACGGCGTCGTCTACAAGGTCGACCGGCTCGACTGGCAGGACCGGCTCGGCTTCGTCGCCAAGGCGCCGCGCTGGGCGATCGCGCACAAGTTCCCAGCCGAGCGCGCGCAGACGACGCTCGAGCGGATCGACATCCAGGTCGGTCGCACGGGCAAGCTCACACCGGTCGGTCGATTGACCCCGGTAAGCGTCGGCGGTGTGGTTGTTTCAAATGTAACCATTCACAATCGTGATGAGATTCAGCGGCTTGGCGTGCGACCCGGAGATCGCGTAGTGATCCAGCGCGCGGGCGACGTGATCCCGCAGATCGTCGAGAACCTGACCCGCGACGCACCGCGTACGCCCTATTCTTTTCCCGATCACTGTCCCGAATGCGGCAGCGAGGCGGTCGCCGAAGAGGGCGAGGTCGATGTCCGCTGCACCGGCGGGCTGGTCTGTCCGGCACAGCGCTTCGAGCGACTCAAGCATTTCGTCTCGCGCGGCGCGCTCGACATCGAGGGGCTCGGCGAGAAGAGCATCGCCGAATTCATCGCAGCGGGCTGGCTCGATTCGCCCGCCGACATCTTCCGCCTGCGGGCGCATCGCTCCGAGCTCGTCGGCCGTGACGGCTGGCAGGACAAATCGGTCGACAATCTCCTCGCGGCGATCGAGGCGAAGCGCGCACCCGACCCGGTGCGCTTCCTCTTCGGTCTCGGCATCCGCCACATCGGCATCGTTACCGCGCGTGATCTCCTCAAGCGTTTCACGACGATCGAGGCGGTCGCCGACATCGGCAAGCGGCTGGCGGCAGGCGACGAAGACGCGCTCGCCGAAGTGACCGCGATCGACGGGATCGGCGGCGCGGTCGCCGAGGCGTTGGGCGATTTCTTTCACGAGGAGCACAACCGCGTTGCCTGGGACGACCTGCTCGGCGAAGTCGCACCCGCGCCCTATGTTTCGACCGCACGCGAGACCGAGTGGACCGGCAAGACGATCGTCTTCACCGGCAAGCTCGAAACGATGAGCCGCGACGAGGCCAAGGCGCAGGCCGAACGGCTTGGCGCGCGCGCCGCCGGATCGGTCAGCGCCAAGACCGACCTCGTCGTCGCCGGCCCGGGCGCAGGGTCGAAGCTCAAGAAGGCCGCCGAACTCGGCGTGCGCACCGCGACCGAAGAGGAATGGGCCGCGATCGTCGCGGCGGCGGGCTAGGCGTATTGCGCGTCAATCTGCGCCAGGCACCCAACGCATCACCCCGTCGGCGAACGGCGCCCACAGCCCCGTGCGGATCCCTGCCTTGCGCAGCCCGCGCGCGGTCCATTCGTTGCAGCTGTTGGCCAGCGTATAGCCGCTGCTGCCCTCGTAGAAGCTGTCGGCAGGACCATAGCCACGCCCGCGCAGCGGTTGCGCTCGGCCCTGCGCATCGAGGACGAAGCTCTCGCGGACATGGTCGGCGAGGATGCGATACTGCGCCGGGCTGACAATGATCCGCCGCCGCATCGCGGTCGGCTCAG
>CAZHWG010000237.1:0-3500 GCA_964535925.1 uncultured Sphingorhabdus sp. | reverse complement strand
CGCGACCGCGCAGAAGCCGCCCGCGATCACCGAGATGAAGCTGCGGTTCATCGCCTTGCACATGATGTAGGAAAGGATCGCGCCGGAAGAACCAACCAGCGCGCCGGTAACGATCATCGCGGTGTTGTGCAGCGTGAAGCCCATCGCCGCCGCCGCCCAGCCCGAGTACGAGTTGAGCATTGATACGACCACCGGCATGTCGGCGCCGCCGATCGGGATAATCAAAAGGAAGCCGATCGCGAAGGCCAGCGCGACGAGGATCCAGAACAGCGGACTCTCGCCCGGACCGCCCGCGCCCGACATCGCGAACAATGCGGTCAGCACGATGATCCCGCCGAGCACCGCGAGGTTGATGACGTGGCGCGCGGGCAGCAGGATCGGCGCGCCCGACATGCTGCCATTGAGCTTGAGGAAGGCGATGACCGATCCCGAGAAGGTGATCGCGCCGATTGCGGCGCCAAGCGCCATCTCGATCCGGCTGACGGCCAGGATGTTGCCGTCGCCGCCGAGGATCCCGAACGCTTCGGGGTTGAGGAATGCGGCAGCGCCGACGAGGACCGCAGCCATGCCGACAAGGCTGTGAAACGCCGCCACCAGCTGCGGCATCGCGGTCATCGCGATACGCCGCGCGGTGACGAGGCCGATCGCTCCGCCGATGGCGATTGCGATCAGGATTTCGACCAACCCGGTGCCGTGCGTGATCAGGGTCGTACCGACCGCAATCGCCATGCCCGCCATGCCAAAGCGGTTGCCCTTGCGGCTGCTTTCGGGATTCGACAGGCCGCGCAGCGCGAAAATGAAGCAAATGCCCGCGACGAGATAGGCCAGTGCGACCCATGGATTGACCGCGTGTACCGTCGTCTCGACCACGCCCATGTCGGGGATCACTGCGCCGCTCACTTGCTAGCCGCCGTCGCGGCGGGCTTAACTGGCCGTTCCTTCTTCTTGTACATCGCGAGCATCCTCGCGGTCACCGCGAAGCCGCCGAAGATGTTGATGCTGGCGAGCGTCACCGCGATCAGGCCGAGCCATTTCGCTCCGGGCACTTCGGCCGCGGCGCTGGCGATCAGCGCGCCGACGATAATCACCGAAGAGATCGCGTTGGTCACCGCCATCAGCGGCGTGTGAAGCGCCGGGGTCACCGACCAGACGACGTAATAGCCGACGAAACACGCCAGCACGAAAATCGACAAGATGCTGATAAAGTCCACGACCGCGCCCCTTTGCTTTATCGTCCGGCCGAACAGCGCCGTCGCGCGGGCAGGACCCCAGGAGGGACGGTGGCAAATTCCACCCGCCCTGTCGAGCGATGCAAGCGCAGCGCCCACGAAAAACGCCGCCCCGGTCAGGGGGCGGCGTCGTTCGCGTTGGCAATCGGGTCGGCTTACGGCAGCAACAGGCCGTTGATGACCTGGATGACCCCGTTCGACTGGATCACGTCGGACTGCGTAATATACGCCTTGCCGCGATTGCCCTCGATCAGGATTGTGCCATTGGCCTGCGGCACGAAGCTCAGCGTTCCGCCCTGGAGCGTCGCATAGGTCGCGGTGCCGGCATTTGCCTTGGCCTTCGCCTTGATGTCGGCCGAGGTGATGCGCCCGGCGACGACATGGTATTTGAGCAGGTTGGCAAGCTGCGCCTGTGCCTCGGGCATCATCAGCGCGTTGACCGTTTCGGCGGGGATGAGGCCGAAGGCTTCATCGGTCGGCGCGAAGACGGTGAACGGTCCAGCGCCCGACAGCGCATCGACCAGGCCGGCGGCCTTGACCGCGGCGACGAGCTTGGTGTGGATCGGCGAATTGACCGCGTTCTCGACGATGTTGCGGTTGCCGTACATCTTGGCACCGCCAACGGTGCTCACAGCGACCATCGGTTCGGTAGAGGACGCTACACGCTGACCCGTCGGGGTGGAAGTGTTGGTCCGCGCTTCAGCATCGACACTCATATCGGTGCTCGTCATGCACCCGCTCGTCATCAGGGCGGTTGCCGAAATCGTGGCAGTCATCAAAATCTTGTTCATTAAATACTCCTTTCAACCGTCCCTACGCATGAAGGTCGATCATCGTTGCATCAAGGGCAAATCCGAGAAAAAGGGCGTCCGATCGATGACGGACGCCCGACTTTTCCCTCATTGCGGCGATCACATGCTGGGCAGCAGCACCCCGTCGACGACGTGGATGACGCCGTTCGACTGCATCACATCGGCCTGACTGACGGTCGCCTTGCTGCCGCTCATGCCGGCAATGGTGATCGTCGTTCCGTCGCTGGTCAGCGTTAGCGGCTCGCCTTCGACGGTGGTCACCGACGCCTTGCCGCCGCCGGCTTCGATCTTGGCCGCGAGATCGGCCGCGGTTAGCCTGCCCGGGACGACGTGGTAAGTCAGCACCTTGGTCAGCGTTGGCTTGGCATCGGGCTTCAGCAGCCCGTCGACAGTGCCTGCGGGGAGCGCGGAAAAGGCGGTATCGGTCGGCGCGAAGACGGTAAACGGTCCTGCGCCCGACAGCGTGTCGACCAGGCCCGCCTGCTTGACCGCAGCGACAAGCGTCGTGTGGATCGGCGAGTTGACCGCATTGTCGACGATCGTCTTGTCGGGGTACATCTCGGCGCCGCCGACCAGCGCGGTTTCGCCGGCCATGCTGCCGTTATCCGCCATTTCGGCATTCATCATGCCATCGTCGGCGGCGGCCGCGTTGGCCGGCGTCTCGGCGGGGTCGGAGGTGCAGCCCGAAAGTGCGATCAGGGCGGCACTGGCGGCGGTCAGGAAAAGAGGTGTACGCATGAAAACATCCTTCGTGTCGGGGGAAGAGGCCGAAGCTACGTCCCCGTTCGACGAACGGATGCGAGAAAGATGCACGCGCGATGAAAGCGCGCAGCGGAAGGATTATGCGGCTCCTGTCAGCCGCTCGTTGACGACCTTGCCGTCCCGCGTCAGGCGGATGGCCTGCGTCACCTCGTCGTCGTCGGGCAGGACCGGGCGAGCCGTGTCCTTGTCCCAATAGGCGTTGAGGAAATTGTAGAGGTTGCGCGAAAACAGCGCCGATGTGTCGGCAGCGAGCTTGCCCGCCATGTTTTGAGCGCCGACGACCGTCACGCCGTGCTTCCTGACCGCTTCGCCCGCGACCGCGCCCTCGACGTTGCCGCCTGCTTCGGCGGCGAGGTCGACGACGACGCTGCCCTCGCGCATCGTCGCCAGCTGCGCATCTGATATCAGCCGCGGTGCGGCGCGTCCCGGGATCAACGCGGTGGTGATGACGATGTCCTGCTTGGCGATGTGCTTCGACACCAGCTCGGCCTGCGCCGCCTTGTATTCGTCGGACATTTCGGTGGCATAGCCGCCGCTGCCCTCGCCTTCGATCCCGGCGACGTTTTCGACGAAGATCGGCTTGGCGCCGAGCGAGGGGATCTGTTCCTTGGTCGCAGATCGCACGTCGGTCGCGCTGACCTGCGCGCCCAGTCGCCGCGCGGTGGCGATCGCCTGCAGCCCGGCGACGCCAACCCCC
>CAZHWG010000236.1:0-3509 GCA_964535925.1 uncultured Sphingorhabdus sp. | reverse complement strand
CCTGGTCGTTGGCCACCAGCGCCGATCCGGCCTCGATCTTGATCCGCTCGGCCGTCGCTTCGCCGATCAGCAAATTGTGCTTGCGCCGGACGAACGAGGTGATCGCTTCATCCATCCGGTCGCCGCCGACGCGCGCCGACAGGCTCATGTGCAGCCCGGCGAGCGACACCACGCCGACTTCGGTCGATCCGCCGCCGATATCAACGACCATCGATCCGACCGGGTGGGTGACGGGCAGGTTGGCGCCGATCGCGGCGGCCATCGGTTCGTCGATCAGCCAGACCTTGCGTGCACCCGCATTGGTCGCGGCATCGCGGATCGCGCGGCGTTCGACCTGGGTCGATCCCGATGGGACGCACAGGACGATTTCGGGGCTGCCGCGCATCCGCGTCCGGGCGAGCTTGCGCGCCTTGGCGATGAAATATTTGATCATCTGCTCGGCGACGTCGAGGTCGGCGATCACGCCGTTGCGCAACGGCCGGATCGTCTGGACGTTGGCGGGGGTCTTGCCCATCATCAGCTTGGCATCGGCGCCCACCGCGCGCACCCGCCGGATTCCGCCGATCGTTTCCATTGTAACGACCGACGGTTCGGCCATGACGATCCCGTGGTCGCGCAGGAACACGACCGTATTGGCGGTTCCCAGATCCACCGCCAGGTCGACCGCGGAGAACGGGAACATACTCATGAATGTCATTCGAAAAAGGACCCTGTTGCCAGCTGCCAAGCGTGACAGCCGGAGGGCCTTCGAGCGGTCGAAATGACTGGCAGGTGAATGCGCCGCGCTTCATCGCAAGCGCGCGACGGAAAGCCGCTGTGCTGCGACGAATTCGCCCTCAGGGGCGGGTTTGGCCGTCACCGTGGACGAGATATTTGAAGCTCGTCAGCTGCTCGAGGCCGACCGGACCGCGCGCGTGCATCTTGCCCGTCGCGATGCCGATCTCGGCACCCATGCCGAACTCGCCGCCGTCGGAGAACTGCGTCGAGGCGTTGTGCATGACGACGGCGCTGTCGATCGCGGTCAGGAAGCGATTGGCGGCATCGTCGTTTTCGGTGAGGATCGCATCGGTATGGCCCGACGAGTGGAGCGACACGTACTCGATCCCCGGGGCGAGGTCGTCGACGACCTTCACCGACGCGATCGCGTCGAGAAATTCGGTGTCGAAATCGGCCGGCTCGGCGGGTTTTATCCGGTCGTCGATCGCGACCGACTCAGCGTCGCCGCGCAGTTCGCAGTCGGGCATCGCATCGGCCAGCATCGGGATCGCCTCGGCGGCGACGGCGCGGTCGACGATGATGCTTTCGGTCGCGCCGCACACGCCCGTCCGGCGCAGCTTGGCGTTGCGGATGATCGCGACCGATTTGGCGAGGTCGGCATCGGCATGGATGTAGCTGTGGCAGTTGCCGTCGAGGTGGAGCAGCGTCGGGACCTTGGCCTGGTCGCGGACCAGCTCGACGAGACCGCGTCCGCCGCGCGGGATGACGAGGTCGACATAATCGACCGCGCGAAGCAGTTCGGCGACCGCCTCGCGGCTCGTCGTCCCGACGGTCTGGACCGCGTTTTCGGGGAGGCCGGCGGCGCTCAGTCCGGCCTGCATGCAGGCAACGATCTCGCGCGTCGAATGGCGGCTTTCCGAACCACCCCTCAGGATGATCGCGTTGCCCGACTTGAGGCACAGCGCGCTGGCATCGGCGCCGACATTGGGGCGCGATTCATAGATCATGCCGATCACCCCGATGGGGACCGCGACGCGTTCGATCTTGAGCCCGTTGGGCCGGTCGAATGTCGCAAGGCGTCGTCCTACGGGGTCGGGCAGGCGGGCGATCTCGTCGAGCGCGTCGGCCATCGCCGCGATGCGCGCTTCGTCGAGCATGAGCCGGTCGATGAACGAATCGGGCTTCTTGCCGCGGACGCCGGCGACGTCCTTTTCGTTCGCCGCGATCAGCCGCGCGGTGGCGCCGCGCAGCGCCTTGGCCGCTTCGGTCAGGGCCAGGTTCTTCGCCTCGGTCGTCGCGCCGATCAACTGGCGTGCCGCGCCGCGCGCGCGCTTGCCCAGTTCGGCGATATGGGCGGCGGGATCGAGTGTCGTGTCGTTCATGATAATGCCTATCGTATTGTGTTCGTTTGAATATTCACGCTCGCGCGGTGGCCGCGCCTGCCGCGCGATCGGGCCCGGGCGACATCACGGCACGCCGCTCTGGGAGCATCTGTACGCTACCAATCTGCGCCTGCGCCTCGTGCGATGCCCGATCACCGTAATCGCCATCAAACCTTTTGCTTCTCTACCAAGACAATGCATAGATTCTCTTGGTGGAAGAAGCAGTCAAACATCGCATCCAAATAAATAGTCATAGATTGATTTGGTGGTATTCTACTCAATCTTTTCACTACATTAGCGCGTGTTGTGCCAATGGTCGGGATGAAAACAATTCCCCGATTGACCGGCAAGCCGGTTGTGCATCGCACAATGCATAACTAGATAGCCAGCAGCATTTTACAAGGCAATGGTGATGACTGGCGTAATCCAAAGCAAGCGTATCGTCGTGAAAGTGGGCTCGAGCCTGCTCGCGAACAGCGATCGGCTGACCCCGCGTTTCGGCTTCATCCAGCGACTGATGGAAGACATCGCGCGGCTGCGCGACGATGGCTACGAGGTGATCCTGTGTTCGTCGGGCGCGGTCGCGCTCGGGCTCAGCATTCTCGGCGAACGTCCCGAAACCGCGGGCCTGACCGACAAGCAGGCCGCCGCGGCGTGCGGCATGCCGCTGCTGCTCAACGTCTACAAGCAGATCGCCCACGAATACGGCTTCGAGATCGCGCAGATCCTCCTGACGCTCGGCGATTTCGAGGACCACCGCCGCTTCCTCAACACCAAGAACACCGTCCACCGGCTGCTCAAGGCGCAGGTCGTGCCGATCGTCAACGAGAACGACACGATCACCACCGAGGAAATCCGCGTCGGCGACAACGACCGCCTTGCCGCCAAGATCGCTCAGATGGTCGAGGCGGGACAGTTCATCATCCTTACCGGCGTCGACGGACTCTACGACCGCAACCCCGATGAAGCGGACGCGCGGCTGATCGAGGAGGTCCACGACGTAAGCGAGTATATCGAGGCGACGAGCGGCACCAGCACGCTGGGCACCGGCGGCATGCTGACCAAGCTCCAGGCCGCCAACATGGCACAGAACGCGGGCTGCACGACCTATATCGCCAATGGCGAGGCCGAATATCCGCTGTCGTCGGTCCTGTCGGGCGCGCGCAAGTGCACCAAGTGCATCGCCCACGCCAATCCGGGATCGCTGTGGACGACGTGGCTCGCCGATCGGCTGCAGATGGCCGGGAGCCTCGTCATCACCGCGGAGGCGGCTGAAAACCTCGGCCAGGGACGGGCGATCCACCGCCGCGACGTGGTCTCGATGGACGGCGATTTTTCGCGCGGCGACGTGCTCCATATCTATGACGAGCAGGGGGTCGAGCGCGCGCGCGGCCTGTCCGATTTCACCTC
>CAZHWG010000235.1:0-3575 GCA_964535925.1 uncultured Sphingorhabdus sp. | reverse complement strand
CGGGCAGGCCATTGAGATAGGCGTTCATTCCCTTGGCAATATCGTTGGCCGCAGCAGGATTAAAAGCGGCGAGCACGCCCATTGGCAGCGCGAACAGCAGCAGCGCGTACATGACGTAGAGGAAGCTGGGCCGCGCGCGGCTGGTCCATGGGTCGGCGCTGTTTGCTTCGGCGACGATCGCTTGCATCCGGACGCTGACCGCCTCGAGCTCCTGCGAGCCCTGGAGCTTGATCAGTTCGAGCTTGGCGCGGTCGCGCGCTGCGGGGTCGGGGATGATCTTGTCGATCAGTTGCGCGACGGGGCCGATCAGCCCTTCGATAATTCCCATTTTCGTTCCTTTCGAGCTTACCAGTTCATGGGTTCACACCGTCCAGGGACAGGTTCACGGGTGTGACCTATGAGCCGATCCGGTTCGCCAGCCAGCCATAGAGGAAGGCCTCGTTGGCGGGGCGGCGTTCGGCCAGATCGATGTAGCGGGCGCCCTGGAGCGCCTCGATCGCTTTCAACAGGACGGTCTCGCCGCCTGCGCCGCGAACAGCCAGAAAGGCGTCGAGCGCAGCAAGGGTGCGGGGGCCGACGACGCGATCAACCACAAGGTCGCCGTAATCGCGGCCATTGCGGTTGAGCGCGTTGAGCGCGCGCTGGAGAAAGCCGCTGGCGACGCCGACACCCATGTTGACCGCGGTATCGAACAGTTCTGCGGCGATCCCGGGGGCGAGCGCCGCAACCTTGTCATAGCCCGGCCGCAACCAGTAGAGGCGGCGGTAGATCGCGATCGCCTCGGCGCGGGGAAAGCTGCGCATGGCGCCGGCATAGCCGTGCCGGCGCGCGACCGCCTGGGTAATGCCGTAGCGCGTCGGCCCCCCGGCATCGTTGGGATTGTGGACGAACCCGCCCTCGCGATCGATCAGTTCTTCGACCAGTGTTTCGAAATCCATAATTCGCTCCTGATGAGACAGGAACATAACCAGAACGATAATTTGTAGGAAAGCGGTTTTATATGGGCGAAGAACGGTTTTCGCCGCCAACCTGTCTTGCCGGACTTGCCTTGCCGCCATCATGTGCCTAAAGGCCCGCATTCGGTCGGGACGTAGCGCAGCCTGGTAGCGCATCACACTGGGGGTGTGGGGGTCGGAGGTTCGAATCCTCTCGTCCCGACCAGTTTACAAAGCCCGTCAGGCGGACGGGTTTTGTAAACTCACAAGGCGGCTCGACCGCCGCGGGCAGGCGCCCCGAGCGCCCTTCCAAATCCACGCAATGTCCAGCCCCGACAGCGATCGGTGGCGGTCGTCGGCGATGGATGGTCCGGCGATAGGCCGCTACCTGCGCCCGCACGACACGAGCGGCGGCTTTCCTGCGGCGCTATTGAAGTTGCCCGTCCGGCAACCATCTGCTAACCGCGCGTCACAATCGAGGATCGTCGCCCGGCCGGGCTTTTGCGCGGTGTGCTGGCGCGGTCCAGACCCCAATTTGGCAAGAAGCGAACCGTTTTATGGACCTCATGACCTTTCTCATTCCCGCCGCGCATGCACAGGACGCCGCCGGCGCCGCATCGGACGGCGCAGGCGGCTTCATCATGAGCATCCTGCCGTTGCTGCTGATTTTCGTCGTATTCTGGTTCCTCCTGATCCGTCCGCAGCAGAAGCGGATGAAGGAGCACGCCGCCAAGGTCGGCGCGGCGAAGCGCGGCGACACCGTCGTCACCGGCGGCGGCGTTGTCGGCAAGATCACCAAGGTCGAGGACGAATACGCCCATGTCGAGATCTCCAAGGGCGTGACGATCAAGGTCGTCAAGGCGACGCTGAGCGACGTCGTTTCGCCGACCGCAAAGCCCGCCAACGACTGACGCCGCCCCTTCGGGGCCATCTTCCAGGACCAGATTTATGCTCGAATTCCCGCGCTGGAAGGTCATCGGCATCACGCTGCTGCTGATCTTCGGCATCTTGCTCGCCGTTCCCAGCATGCTGCCCAACAAGGTGGTCACGGCCTTCCCGTCGTGGATGCCGAGCGAACGGATCAACCTCGGCCTCGATCTTGCCGGCGGTAGCCACATCATGCTCGAGGCGGATATCGACGATGTCCGCAAGCAGCGGCTCGATTCGATGGAAAAGACGATCCGTACCGTCCTGCGCGGCGAGCGCGGCAAGAGCGAGAATATCGCGATCGGCGGCCTGAGCCGCGCCAATGGCAAGCTGGCCTTCATGGTCCGCGACGCGACCAAGGTCGACGAAGCGCGCGATCGGCTCAACGACCAGACCATGGGTGCGGGCCTGTCGGGCGAGCGCGACTGGGACATCGAAGTCCGCGATTCGACGCGGATCATCATGACGCCGACCGAGGCGGGCACGCGCAACTTCATCGACAACGCGATGGAAGCGGCACGCGACATCGTCGATCGCCGCGTCAACGCACTGGGCACGCGCGAACCGACGATCGTCCGCCAGGGCGATGACCGGATCGTCGTCCAGGTTCCCGGCCTCAGCGATCCGCAGGCATTGAAGGACCTGCTCGGCCAGACCGCGCGGCTCGAGTTCAAGATGGTCGAGCTCAACGCCAATCCTGAGGATCTCGCCAACGGCATCGCGCCGGTCGGCAGCGAGATCGTTCCCTATCCCGACAACCCCACCGGCGAGCCGGTGATCGCGGTCAAGCGCCAGGTGCTGATCTCGGGCGACCAGCTGGTCGATGCGCAGCAGCAGTTCGACCAGCAGGACAATGTCCCGGTGGTGTCGATCCGCTTCGATGCGCAAGGATCGAACATCTTCGCACGCACGACGCAGCAGAATGTCGGCAAGCCGTTCGCCATGCTGCTCGACGGCAAGGTACTGTCGGCGCCGAACATCAACGAGCCGATCCTTGGCGGACAGGCGCAGATCAGCGGCAACTTCACCGTCGAAAGCGCCAATGCGCTCGCCATCTCGCTGCGGTCGGGTTCGCTGCCGGTCAAGCTCAAGGTCGTCGAGGAACGCACGGTCAAGCCCGAGCTCGGCCAGGATTCGATCGACAAGGGCGCGCTCGCCGCGATCATCGCGACGATGGCGGTGCTGATCTTCATGATCGTCACCTACGGCCGCTTCGGCGTCTATGCCGATGCCGCGCTGATCATCAACATCCTCCTGATCCTCGGCATCATGGCGCTGTTCAACGCGACGCTGACGCTGCCGGGCATTGCCGGTTTCGTCCTGACGATCGGCGCCGCGGTCGACGCCAACGTGCTGATCAACGAGCGTATCCGCGAAGAGGTCAAGCGCGGGCGACGACCGATCGACGCGGTCCAGGTCGGCTACAAGGAAGCCAGCCGCGCGATTTTCGATGCCAACATCACCAACGTCATCGCCGCGGCGCTGATGTTCTGGTTCGGCACCGGGCCGATCAAGGGCTTCGCCGTCGTCCTGACGATCGGCATCATCACCTCGGTGTTCACCGCGGTGACCGTCAGCCGGATGTTCGTCGCCGGATGGTTGCGCAGCGCGCGCCCGTCGAAACTCGTCATTTAAGGGATTAGACCCATGCGTTTGCTCAAGCTCGTCCCCGACGATACCAACATCGCCTTCCTCAAATGGCGCAATGTCGCG
>CAZHWG010000234.1:0-3616 GCA_964535925.1 uncultured Sphingorhabdus sp. | reverse complement strand
TCGTTGCAGTTCGGCGGGCATCGGCGCGCCGCCCGATATGCAGACGCGCAGCGAAGAAAAATCGGTCTTGGCGAGCGCGGGATGATCGAGCAGCGCCTGGTACATCGTCGGCACGCCCGGCATCGATCGCGGCTGGGTGCGGGTGATCGCGGCGAGACACTGCGCCGCGTCGAAACGCGGCAGCATGACAATCTCGCCGCCATTCTCGACCGTTCGGTTGAGGACGCAGGTATTGGCGAAAACGTGGAAGAACGGCAGCACCCCCATGATCCGGTCGACCTCGTCGATGCGCGGGTCGATCGCGTTGACCTGGCGGGCATTGGCCGACAGGTTCTGGTGCGTCAGCATAGCGCCCTTGGGCACGCCGGTCGTGCCGCCGGTATACTGGATCAGCGCGACGTCGTCGGGACTTGGGTCGGCGGACGCGAAATCGCCGTCATTGGCGATCAGCTTCGAAAATGCGGAAATGCGGGGATCGTCGGGCTTCTCTGTGACCTCGCCGCGCTTGAACAGGCGATACAGCACCGACTTCGCGCGCGGCAGCGCGCCCGCGACCGATCCGACGATCAGCGCCTCGAGCGACGATCGCTCGAGCACCGCGAGCGCATTGGGGAGCAGCGCCTTGGCCGACAAAGTGAACAGGAAGCGCGTGCCCGAATCCTCGACCTGGTGGCGCAATTCATCGACAGTGTAGAGCGGCGAGAAATTGACCACCGTCGCCCCGGCGAGCATCGCGCCGTAATAGGCGGCGACGTAATGCGGGACGTTGGGCAGGAACAGGCCGACGCGATCGCCGCGCTGCAGCCCCATGTCCTGCAAGCCCTTGGCGACCCGTCGGACGCCGCTGAGTGTTTCCGAATAGCTGTACTTGCGACCGAGAAAATCGAGCATCGGTGCGTCGCCGCGCGCCTTGGCCATCGCGACGAACATGTCGGGCAGCGTCAGCGGGGGCAGGTCGAGGTCCCATCGGCCCGGATGCTGGTATGCGGAAATCCAGGCGGGATGCGGAGGCGCTACGCTCGTCATGCCTCCTGCCTATCCGAAGGTCGCTGCGGCGGCAATCATTGCCGGGCGCGCCGCGGCAGTTTATTGGTAGCCACCTGACGTCCGTTGGCGAATCAACCGAATAAGGGGATTATGATCATGTCCGCACGCAAGACGATTGCGAAACTGGTCGGCGGCGCTGCCGTCATTGCACTGGGTGCTGCGGCCGCGATTGCCGCCGACGATCCCCCCACCCGCCCTCCGGTGGTCGAAGCGATCTATCAGTGTCGCGATATTGTCGATAACCAGGCGCGGCTCGCCTGTTTCGATGCCCGTGTCGGCGAGATGGCAGAAGCCGACCAGCGCCGCGATATCCTGTTCGCCGATCGCAACCAGGTCAAAAAGACGAAGAAGGGCCTGTTCGGGCTCAATCTGTCGAACCTCAACATCTTCGGCAATGGTGGCGACGACGATGACGACGAGCAGGTCAACGAGATTACCGCCAAGATCACCGGGCTGCGCATGGTCGATCGCAAGCTGACGCTGGTCCTCGACGATGGCGCGCGCTGGCAACAGATCGACAGCCGTAACCTGCCGCGCACCGTCAAGCCTGGGATGGACATCAAGATCCGCCGCGCTGCTCTCGGCAGCTATCTCGCCAATATCGACGGGATGATTGCGATCAGGGTGCGACGCACCAACTGACGGCGACGTCGCGCCGCGACCGGTCCGGTGATGCCCCATGCTGCACTCTCGCGAAGCGACCCGGACGGCAATCGCGCGCCGTTCGTGCTGCTCGACGATGCGCGCGCCCACGGTGCCGTCGATGCGCGCCTCTATCGCGAACCGGTCGCCATCTTCATGGCCGATGGCGTCGACCAGCTCGAGACGCTGTTTGCCCAGATGGAGCGCGCGCGCGCCGATGGCCTGCACCTGGCGGGATATCTCGATTACGAGGCGGGGTTCGGCCTCGAAGCGCGGCTCGCCCCCCTGGCACGCCGCCGCCAGGGCTCGCCGATCGCCTGGTTCGGGGCGTTCGAGCAGGTCGAGCGGATCGCCCCCGACGCGGTTCCCGCCTTGCTCGGCGATCCGGCAGGCGCATGGATCGGAATGCCACAGCCGCGCATCGACGCGGCCGCCTATGTCGCGCGCGTCGAGGCGATCCTCGATCATATTCGCGCCGGTGACATCTATCAGGCCAACCTGACCTTCACCTGCGACGTCGCGATCGACGGCGATCCGCTTGCCGCTTATGCTCGGCTGCGCCAGCGCGCACGCGCCGGCTATGGCGGGATCGTCCATACCGGCGACGATTGGTTGCTCAGCCTGTCGCCCGAGCTGTTCTTCGCGCTCGACGGCGATCGCGTCACGGCGCGGCCGATGAAGGGCACCGCGACGCGCGGCGCCGATCCCGCGACCGACCTCGCCCAGCGCACGACCCTGGCCAGCGATGCCAAGCAGCGCGCCGAGAACCTGATGATCGTCGATTTGATGCGCAACGACCTGTCGCGTGTCGCGCAGCCCGGCAGCGTCAAGGTGCCCAGCCTGTTCGCGGTCGAGACCTACCCGACCGTCCACCAGCTCGTCTCGACGGTCACCGCGCGGCTGGAACCGGGCAAGGATGCGCTCGATCTCCTGCGTGTCGCCTTTCCCTGCGGATCGATCACCGGCGCGCCGAAGATCCGCGCGATGGAGATCATCGCCGAGACCGAGGACGCGCCGCGCGGGGTCTATACCGGTTCGATCGGCTTCATCGCGCCCGATGGCGAAGCGGCGTTCAACGTCGCGATTCGTACGCTTCATGTCGTGCGCCATGACCAAGCTGAAATCGGTGAAGCGAACCCCTTGCACCGGACTCGCAAAACCGCCACGCTTGGCCTCGGCGCCGGGATCGTGGCGGATTCCGATCCGCACGCGGAATGGCGCGAATGTTTGGCCAAGGGGGCGTTCGTGGGAGAGACTGGGGCAGGCTTCGATCTCGTCGAGACGATGGCGTTCGATCCGCTTGAGGGGTTGCTCAGGCTCGACCGGCATCTGGCGAGGATGAAGGCGAGCGCGTCGGCGTTCGGCTTCGCCTTCGACCGCCACCGCGCGCGCAACGAGTTGCAGGCCGCGACCTTCCGCCTGCGCCATGCCAGCAAGGTCCGCTTGCTCGCGTCGCCCGGCGGCGCGCTGGCGATCGAGATTCGTGACATGCCTCGGCTTCCCGACGTGCCGGTCTCGGTCGGTCTCGTTGCGCGAAGCGTCACGCGCGACGATGTTCGCCTGCGCCACAAGACGACCGACCGCGGCTTTTACGACGATGCGCGCGCCGCGACATCGGGCTGGGAGGCGGTGCTGGTCGACGATGCCGGCTTCGTTACCGAGGGCAGTTTTACCAACATCTTCGTCGATCGTGACGGAACGCTGCTCACCCCGCCGGTCGAGCTCGGCCTGCTGCCCGGCGTCCTGCGCGAAGAGCTGATCGAACAGCACCGCGCGGTCGAATCGCGACTGCGCGCCGCCGATCTCGGCGACGGCTTTTATCTCGGCAATTCGCTGCGCGGCCTGATCCCCGCGCGCCTGGTTGAACAAGGAACGCTCGATGGATGATCATCGCCTGTCGGCCGCCATCGGACGGATCGAACCATCG
>CAZHWG010000233.1:0-3622 GCA_964535925.1 uncultured Sphingorhabdus sp. | reverse complement strand
CCGCAAAGCCTGTCGATCGTCGGTCGCGAGCAGATCGACGATCAGGCGCTCACCGATATCGGCGACATATTGCGCTATACCCCCGGCGCCTCGGCGGGGCAGGGCGAGGGCAACCGTGACCAGTTCACCATCCGCGGCCAGAACACGACCGCCGATTTCTATATCGACGGGCTGCGCGACGACGTGCAGTATTTCCGTCCGCTCTACAATCTCGAGCGCGTCGAAATCCTGCGCGGGCCCAATGCGCTGATCTTCGGCCGCGGCGGCGGCGGCGGTGTCATCAATCGCGTCACCAAGACCGCGCGGCTCGACGAGCGCTTCGCCGCCGCCGCCGTCGGCGTCGACACCTTCGGCGCCGCCTATCTATCGACCGATATCAACGTCTCGGGCAGCGAGGTCTTCGGCTTCAGGCTCAACGGCTTTTACGAGCATCTCGCCAATCATCGCGACTTTTTCGGCGGCGAGCGCTTCGCGATCAACCCGACCGCGACGCTGGCGCTCGGCCCCTCGACGAGTCTCGTCGCCTCTTACGAAATCGTCGACGACGACCGCGTCACCGATCGCGGCATCCCCTCGCTAGGTGGCGCGCCGCTCGGAGGCGTAACCGACACCTTCTTCGGCTCGCCCCGGGCCAATGTCACGACGTTGCAGGCGAACATCGCCCGCGCGCGCTTCGATCATCGATTCAGCGACAGCCTGAGCTTCAACACCGCGGTCCAATATGCCGATTACGACAAGCTCTACCAGAATATCTTTCCGGTCGGTTTCGATGGCGCGGCGAACGCCGTGTCGCTCGACGGCTATCGCGATACGACGCAGCGCGAAAATTTCATCGTCCAGGGCAACCTCGTCTGGAACGGCGCGACCGGCCCGATCGGCCATATGCTGCTGCTCGGTTATGAATATGGCGACCAGCAATCGGGCAACGCCCGCCGCGATATCCTCTTTTCGACGAGCATGGACGATATCGTCGTCCTGCCGTTCAGCGATCCGCTGGCGATTCCTTCCTTTTCCTTCCCCCGCTTCAACCGGCAGAGCGCCTCGGACGTCGAGTTTCTCTCCTTCTATGCGCAGGATCAGATCGCAATCGGCGATCATCTCCAGATCGTCGCCGGTCTGCGCTACGACCGCTTCAGCATCGACGTCACCGACGCCATCGAGGTCGCCGACGGGGCGGGCGACGGCAATGACGGCCTCTTCGCGCGCACCGACAATCAATGGTCGCCGCGCATCGGGGTGATCGTCAAGCCGGTCGAAAGCCTTTCATTCTACGCAAGTTTCGCGCGCTCCTTCCTGCCGCGCTCGGGCGACCAGTTCCTCAATCTCACGCCGTCGAACGAAGCGCTCGCGCCCGAACGCTTCGACAGTTACGAGCTCGGCGTGAAGTGGGGGCCGCTACCCGGCTTCGACGTCAGCGCGGCGGTTTTCCGGCTCGACAATGAAAACGGCACGACCGCCGATCCGAACAACCCGGGCGACACGATCCTCACCGGCAGCCGTACCGAGGGGATCGAGCTTCAGCTCGCCGGCGAAATTCGTCCCGGCTGGGTGATCAACGCCGGCTACAGCTATCTCGACGCCGACGAACGCGGCCGCGTCGCGGGCGCCGCGCTCGCCAACCGCCGTCTCGCGCAGGTGCCCGAGCATATGGCGTCGCTGTGGAGCCGCGTGAACGTCATCCGGCGGCTCGGCCTGGGCGGCGGCGTGACTTATCAGTCGTCGCAATTCGCGGCGATCGACAACAGCGTGCGGATCCCCGGCTATACGCGCGTCGATGCCGCGCTGTTCTACGACGTGACCGACAATGTCTCGGTCCAGCTCAACGTCGAAAACCTCTTCGACACCGCCTATTTCCCCGCCGCGCACAACAACAACAACATCTCCACCGGCGAGCCGCTCAACGCCCGCCTGACGCTGCGCGCGCGCTTCTAGGGCCTCGTCGTCATTGCGGGGAGCGAAGCGCGAAGCAATCCAGCCCGCCCTAATCCGCCGCATCCTCCGCGCGCCGCGCGCGGATCCGCCGCAGGTCCCAGTTCGCCTTTTCGATGACATAGTGGCGGATAGACTGGGCGCGCGGGGCCGAGAGCACGCTCGAAAAATTGGGCATCCCGTTGCTGCTCAGCTCGCCGCCGATGACGACGCCGGCCCAGGCGTCGGCGCTCGTCAGATAGCCCGAAAAACGCAGGTCGGGATTGACCCCGCCGCCGACCGCGCCGTCGCCGTGGCAGACGAGGCAGTAGCGCGCATAGAGCCGTTCGCCCGCCGCGATCTGCGAGGGCGTTCCCGTCGACGCCGGCGGTTCGAGCCGCGTCGCCTCGCTCGCGGGCGCGGCGGGAAGCACGCCGCTGCCGCCGATCCGCAGCACGATCAGCCGCGGGATATTGGGCACCTCGCCCGCGGTCAGGTCGCCGCGCCCGGCGGTGATCTGGAAGGCGCCGCCGCGCCCGGTGGTAAAGGCGATATGCTGAACGCCGTCGACCATGAAGGTCGATGCGCCGGCGAGCACGCCCGATTGCGTATCCATCGACCACAGTTCCTCGCCGCTTCCCGCATGATAGGCCTTGAACTGCCCGGTCGCGGTGCCCTGGAAGACGAGGCCGCCCGCCGTCGCCAGCAGCCCCCCGTTCCACGGCGTCGGATAGTCGATCCGCCAGCGCGCCTCCCGGCGCACCGGATCCCAGGCGACGAGCTCGCCTTTGACCGTCGCGATCGCCGCGCGGATCGTCTCTTCGTCGCGCGGCAGGAAGCCGTCGAACATGTTGGTGCCGGTATTGAAGCCGATCGGGCTCAGCCGCCGCTGCGCGTCGCTGTCGGGCGGGATGAACATCTGCGGGACGGTGTTGGCCGGGATATAGACGAGCCCGGTCTGCGGGCTGAACGCCATCGGCTGCCAGCTGTGCGCGCCGATCGGCCCGGGATTGGCGATGAACGGCGTGCCGGTGCGGTAGAAGCGCGCCGCCGGATTTTCGTTCGGCCGTCCGGTCGCAAGATCGTATCCCGTCGCCCAGTTGATCCCCTCGACGAAGGCGTCGGCCGAGATCAGCTCGCCGTTGGTGCGGTCGATGACGAAGAAGAAGCCGTTCTTGGGCGCGTGCATCAGCACCTTGCGCTGCTCGCCGTCGATCGTCAGCTCGGTGAGGACGATCGGCTGCGTCGCGGTATAGTCCCAGCTCTCGCCGGGCGTTTCCTGATAATGCCAGAGATATTCGCCGGTCTCGGGATTGAGCGCGACGACCGACGAGAGGAAGAGATTGTCGCCCTCGCCGTTCGAGCGCAGCCCGTGATTCCAGGGCGAACCGTTTCCCACCCCGATATAGAGCTGGTCGAGCTCGGCGTCGTAGACGATCGCGTCCCACACCGTCCCGCCGCCGCCCGTCTGCTGCCACTGCCCTTCCTCGGACCATGTTCGCGCGGCGGTCCGCAGCACCTCGTCGGAGGCGGCGTTGTCGGGCTCGCCGGCCGGGTTGGGAACCGTATAGAAGCGCCAGTCGAGCGAGCCGTCATTGGCGTTATAGGCCGAGACATAGCCGCTCACGCCGAATTCGGCGCCGCCATTGCCGATGATCACGCGGTTGTTGACGACGCGCGGCGCGCCAGTGATCGAATAGGGGCGGTTGCGGTC
>CAZHWG010000232.1:0-3644 GCA_964535925.1 uncultured Sphingorhabdus sp. | reverse complement strand
GCGGGCACGATCGACGCTTGGATCGCGCGCATCGCGGTACCCGCCGCCGCGCACCAGCTGGCGGCCCGGCTCGACGGGCGATCGGCCAACGAGGCTGCTCGGGCAAGCGCCGGCCAGAGCGAGGCTGCCGCCGTCGCGCCCGCGCGCCCACCCTATAACCTGCCGCATTTCGCGGTCGATCACGTCGCGGTCGACAGCGCGCTGCCCGCCGGTCGCTGGCGCGGTAACGCCGACAGCTATTGCTGTTTTTTCACCGAGAGCTTCGTCGACGAACTCGCGCACGATGCGGGGCTCGATCCGCTGAGCTATCGCATGTCGATGCTGGCAGGTGACGCGGCGCTGGCGCGCTGTCTGGCGATGGTCGGCGTCAGCGGTAGCTGGCAGGGCGGCGCGAACGGCGCGTCGCAGGGCCTCGCTATCCATTCGATGCGGGGCAGCCATATCGCGCTGCTCGCCGATGCGCGGATGAGTGCGAAAGGGCTCCAGGTCCGTCGCCTGACCGCGGTCGTCGATGCCGGACGGCTGGTCAATCCCGATGTCGCGCGACAACAAATCGAGGGCGGGCTGATCTTCGGTCTCGCCAGCGCGATCGGTGCCGCGACCGAATATAGCGACGGCCTCGCCACCCGACTGACGCTGCGCGATCTCAAGCTGCCGCGCCTCGCCCAGTCGCCCGAGATCGTCGTCGAATTCGTCGACAGCGAGCGCGATCCAGGCGGCTTTGGCGAACTCGGCGTCCCGGTCGTCGCCCCGGCCTTGGCAAACGCGTTGTTTTCAGCCACCGGCGTGCGGCATCGCAACCTTCCCTTTCGCATCGGTCGAACAGCATGACGTCTCTCCCCGCCAGCCACCCGCCGGTTCCGGCGCCGCGAATCGGCGTCCTGCTGGTCAATCTCGGCACGCCCGAAGCGGCCAGTGCGCGCGCGGTGCGCCGCTATCTCAAGCAGTTCCTGTCGGACAAGCGCGTCGTCGAACTGCCTTCGATCCTGTGGCAGCCGATCCTGCGCGGCGCCGTCCTGCGCACGCGCCCGCGCAAGTCGGCACGCGCCTATGCCCAGGTCTGGACCCCCGAAGGATCGCCGCTGCTCGCCTTCACCCGCCGCCAGGCGTTCGCGCTCGACGCGCGGCTGGGCGAAGAGATCACCGTCGCCTTCGCGATGCGCTATGGTCAACCGGGCATCGGCGAGGTGCTTTCGGCGATGCAGGCCAAGGGCTGCGACCGGATCCTCGTCGCGCCGCTCTATCCGCAATATTGCGCGGCGACGACCGCGACCGCGAACGACGCCGCCTTTGCCGCGCTGGCCGACATGCGCTGGCAGCCGGCCCTGCGCACGCTGCCACCGTATTTCGACGACCCCGCCTATATCGACGCGTTGGCGGGCGAGATCGAGCAGGCGGTCGGCGCGCTCGACTTCAAGCCGCGCGCGATCCTGGCGAGCTTCCACGGCATGCCGCAACGGACGCTCGAAAAGGGCGATCCCTATCACTGCCATTGCCAAAAGACTGCGCGGCTGCTCGGCGAGCGGCTGTCGATCCCGTTGACGATCGGCTTCCAGTCGCGCTTCGGGCGCGCCAAATGGCTTGAACCCGCAACCGATACGATGCTCGCCAGATTGGCCAAGGAGGGCATCAAGGACATTGCGGTCGTCGCGCCGGGCTTTTCGGCCGACTGCCTCGAGACGCTCGAAGAGCTCGCCATCCGGGGGCGCGAGCAATTCCTCGAAGCAGGAGGCCGCAACTTCGCCTATCTGCCCTGTCTCAACGACGGCGAGCGGGGCCTCGCAATGCTCGAAACGATCGTCCGTCGCGAACTTGCAGGCTGGATCGCTTGAAGCTGGCACGCCGCAGTCGTAAGTCCTCTCGATAAGAAACAGAACGAGAGGACGCACGACATGGCAAAGGTGGCAATCGTCACGGGCGGAACGCGCGGGATCGGCGAAGCGATCAGCCTCGCGCTCAAGGATATGGGCATCACCGTCGTCGCCAATTATGGCGGCAACGCCAGCAAGGCGCAGGAATTCACCGACCGGACGGGCATTCCCGCCTATCAATGGGACGTCGGCGATCACGAGGCCTGTCTCGCCGGCTGCGCAGCGGTCGCCGAGGCGCACGGCCCGATCGACATTGTCGTCAACAACGCCGGCATCACCCGCGACGGAACGATGCAGCGGATGAGCTTCGATGACTGGAACGAGGTGATCCGGGTCAACCTGGGCGGATGTTTCAACATGGCCAAGGCGACCTATCCCGGCATGAAGGAACGCGGCTGGGGCCGGATCGTCAATATCGGTTCGATCAACGGCCAGGCGGGCCAGTACGGCCAGGTCAACTATGCCGCCGCCAAGTCGGGCATCCACGGTTTCACCAAGGCGCTGGCGCAGGAGGGCGCGCGGGCCGGCGTCACCGTCAACGCGATCGCGCCGGGCTATATCGATACCGACATGGTCGCCGCGGTGCCGCCGCCGGTGCTCGAAAAGATCGTCGCCAAGATTCCCGTCGGACGCCTCGGCCAGGCCAGCGAGATTGCGCGCGGCGTCGCGTTCCTGTGTTCGGACGAAGGTGCCTTCATCACCGGGTCGACGCTGTCGATCAACGGTGGCCAGCACATGTACTGATGGACGATAAAGCGCCGCCTGCTGCCCTCTACCACCCGCCGGTCAAGCGCAGCGTGACGATCGCCGGGCACGGTACATCGATCAGCCTCGAGCCGCCGTTCTGGTCGGCGCTCGAGGCCGCGGCGAAATCTGCCTCGCTGCCGCTCAACGCGCTCATCGCGCGAATCGATGCCGAACGACTGATCGCCGACACCCCACCCAACCTGGCGAGCGCGATCCGCGTCTGGCTGCTCGTCCGGGCTTCGCCAACTGCCGAATAGTAGCGGTGCTGGCCCGGCCTTGGGATTAGCGCGCGAGCAGCGAGCGCGCCTGCGCCGCGATCTGCGCCAGCATCGCGCTAGTCGGCGAGGGCGAGCGTTTCGCGCGATCGATGACATGGCGGAACTGGGCCACGCGCGCCTTGTGCTCCTCGAGCCAGACGGCGACATGGCGTTCGAGTTCGCCATCGTCTGCGCGCATCAAGAACTCGAGGCGCATCTGCTGGAAGTCGCGCGCCAGGCCCTTCACCAGCAGGCGATCCCACGGATCCGACGGCGCCATCTTGGCCGCCATGGTCTGCGCCCAATCGAGGCCGAGCGCCGCGCCGAGGTGCGTAAAGGCCTGCGTGGCGGCGATCTCCTCGACGCCGAGCTGCTCGCTCAACGCCGCCAGACCGACCGCGCCGTCGGCCTTGAACAGGCGCACGACGGGTTCGATGACATCGTCGCTCGTTCCCGCCGCCGCCAGCCGCGTCGACAGGGCTTCCCATTGCTGCCGGACGATATCGCTCAACAGCATGTCGACGCCGGCGAGCAGCCGGTCGACGCCCGGCTTGAGCCGCGCCACCAGCTTGCCTGGCTTCTGGATACCCGGCGCGGTGCGCAGCAGGTCGGCGACCTGCGACGCGCAGGCGTTCGCCGCCTGGGTGAACAAAGCGAGGCGCGTGTCCTCATCGATCACCGCGGTGTCGAGACCGTCCCAGATCGTGCGCATGTCGTACAAACGCTCGGCCGCGACGAACATCGCCGCGACATCGGCTAGGGCACAGCC
>CAZHWG010000231.1:0-3654 GCA_964535925.1 uncultured Sphingorhabdus sp. | reverse complement strand
GCATGTACCTGATCGGGTCGTTCGAGCTGGTCTGGGCGCTGGCGCGCTGGCGGCGCATTCGCGAACGCCGCGCGATTCTACTCTACGGCGCGCTGTGCGCGGTGCTCGTCGCGGCGTTGCTCGCGATGCCCGAAATCCGCCGCTGGCTGTTCGCGGTGCTGCTGCTCGTCGCGATCGTCGTCGAGCTGGTCTTCGCCCGCCCGCTGCGCCCCGGCGTGCGCGTGCGGCTGTTCCTCGCCGGGCTGCTGACGATGGCCGTGGCGTTCGCGATCTGGGTGCTCGACCAGAACGGGGTCGTCTGCGCGCCGCACAGCCTGCTCCAGGGCCATGCGCTCTGGCACCTGCTCGGCGCGCTCTCGCTGTGGCTGCTGTTCGCCTATTACCGCAGCGAGCGGGCGGCACCCGGAACTTAGCGCTTTCCTACAAATTTCCCGATTGGCTATACCGTTCCTTCTGGCCAGCGAGGCGCAGGGGCAAAGAGTCGGAGAGGATGCGATGGGCGCGCGTACGGCGATCACGATGCGAAGGCGCAGGCGACGGCCGCTCGGTCCGCCGCAGGTCGCGGTGAAGGTCACGGTTTTCGTGTCGCTGTGCGAAGCTGGGCGATCTGCCACCCTCTGCGCGGGGACGGTTTCGCGGGTGACGTATGGCGAACTTTGCCACCGCGCGGCAAAGTCGTTTCGCTTGCGATTAACCCATGCTTAGCTAGCGCCTGCTAACGGTCCGACATGACTGTCTCTATCGAACGCAGGAACGGCCTCAACGGCGCGCTCGCCAGCCGGCTGGGCTCGCCGGGCCGGATGTCGCGCCGCCACGCCTGGGCGATCGTCGGCGCGGGCAGCGTGCTCGCCGTTGCCGCCGACGCGATGACCGGCATGCAGGCGTGGTTCGGGCCGATCTACCTCGTCCTGATCGGCATCGCCGCGATGACCATCGGCGGGCGCCAGGCGTTCGTCCTCGGCTTCGGCTTCCTCGGCGCCGGCCTCTTGGTCAACGGCTGGAATATCTATCCATCGGGCGATGTCGCGCTGGCGTGGAACGTCGCGATGCGCATCCTCGCGATCAGCTTCATCGTCATCCTGTTCGTCCGGCTGCGCAAATCGCACGCGAAGGAATGGCTGCTCGCGCGGACCGATCCGCTGACCGGCGCGCTCAACCGCCAGGCGTTCTTCGAAGTCGTCCCCAAGGTGGCGCGGACCGATTGCTGGAGCCTGCTCGCCTATGCCGATATCGACGGGTTCAAGGCGCTCAACGACATTCACGGCCATTCCGCCGGCGATGCCGTGCTCAAGGCCTTTGCCGACGACGTGCGTCATGCGATCCGCAACGGCGACCTTTTCGCCCGGATCGGCGGCGACGAGTTCGTCATCTATCTCCAGGCCGCCAGCGAAGCCGACGCGCGATCGGTCGCGCAGCGCCTCCACCTGCGCATGAACGCGGTGCCGCGCAGCGACAGCGGGGCGATGCGCTGCAGCCTCGGCGTGCTGCTGCTGCCGCCCGGGCCGGTCGTGCTCGATGCCGAGCTGCGTCTTGCCGACACGCTGATGTACCAGGCCAAGAGCGAAGGCGCCGCGCTCGTCGTCGCGACCGCGCAGTGGATCGACGGGTCGCCCTTCGTTCCCGACGCTCCGTCGCCGCGCGGCTCCGCGCCGGTTCGCCTCGTCGAATGGCCCGGACAGGCGGCCTGAGCCGCACCGCCTCGCCTCGCCGGGCGCGGCAACGGGTTGGAATGCGATGCGTGGGCGGCTAGCAGGCTGCGATGGACCTTGCCGCAATCGTACACGAGACCTGGACCGAGCTGGCGACGCGCCGCGGCGCCGGACAGGTCGCCGATTATATCCCCGCGCTCGCCCGCGTCGACCCGGGCAAGTTCGGCATCGCGCTCGCCACCCCCGACGGCCGGACGCACTGCGCCGGCGATGCCGCCGAGCCCTTCTCGATCCAGAGCATCTCGAAGGTTTTCGTCCTCGCCCTGGCGCTCGACCGGCACGGACCCAGGCTGTTCGAGCGCGTCGGCCGCGAACCGTCGGGCGACCCGTTCAACTCGATCGTCCAGCTCGAACGCGACCACGGCATTCCGCGCAATCCGTTCATCAATGCCGGTGCGATCGTCACCACCGATCACCTGATCGACGACCGCCCGGTCGACGAGGCGATCGCCGAACTGCTCGCCCTGCTGCGCACGATCGCCCGCGACGAAACGATCATGATCGACGGCGAGGTCGCGATGTCTGAATCGACCGCCGGCGACCGCAACCGCAGCCTCGCCTATTTCATGGCCAGCTTCGACGTCCTCAACAACGCGGTGCCCGACATCCTAGACGGCTATTTCCGGCAATGCGCGTTGGCGCTGAGCTGCCGCAACCTTGCCGAAGCGGGCCTGTTCCTTGCCTGCGACGGAACCGATCCGGTCACCGGCCAGACGGTCGTCTCGTCCGAGCGCTGCCGCCGGATCAATGCGCTCATGCTGACCTGCGGCCACTACGACAATTCGGGTCAGTTCGCCTATGAAGTCGGCTTCTGCGGCAAGTCGGGCGTCGGCGGCGGAATACTGGCGGTGGTGCCCAACCGCGCATCAATCGCCGTCTGGTCGCCCGGGCTGGGCGATGCCGGAACATCGCTGCTCGGATCGGCGGCGCTCCGGCTGATCGCCGAAAAGACCGGCTGGTCGATCTTTGGATAAGCCTGCGACATAAATCGCATGTTTTTGCTGGCGGGAATAGCGACGTTCGCGTTTGCGCCGTTGAAACCAAATGAAGGCGCCTATCATCCAGAGCAGGACGATGGCGATCAGTACGATAGCAAATAGCTGCCGTGTGGCAGGATCAGCAAACATGGCGATCTCCAAGACGAGCTGATTTGATTCCCCGATCACTTTAAGTCACTAGAATGGTAACCATGCCCAATATTCGGCCAAAAGTCCAGCTTTTCAAAGTCAGGAGAGGCTACGCCAGGCGATCCACAGCGCTAGCACTCCATTGGCGATATTGAGAATGAGGACCGCAGCGCTCGACATGTCCTTGGCGATCCGGATCGCCTCGTGGCGATCGGGGTGAAGTCGATCGGCGAGCGCCTCGACTGCGCCGTTCATTGTTTCCATTGCGAGCGCGACAACAAGTCCCGCGATCAGCAACGCCGCAGCCCAGGCGGGCGGTCGCAGGAAGATCAGCAGGATGACCGCAAGGCCTAGCGCGATCGTCTGGCTACGGAACGCCTTTTCGCGCCGCCAGCCATCGCATAGTCCGGCGATGCCAAACAGCGTGCGACGGTGCAGCGGGTGGTTCTTCATGTGTCTTTCATTGCCTCGGGCGGAGCGGGGACGTCGGCACGATCTGCAACCTCCACTGCAACGGGTCGCTCACCCGTCTCGGCGTAAATGCGGGCGCGGTCGAAGGCCGCATCGATGACCAGCGACGGCGCCGGCGTCGCGCGGCTGACGAGCCAGATTGCGAGGCTTGCGGCGATGAAGCCGGGGACGATCTCGTACATCGTGCCGCTGAGACCGAGTGCGATCCAGGCGATGACGACGATCGCTCCGACGACGATACCCGCGAGAGCGCCTGCCAGCGTCGTCCGACGCCACAGCAGGCTGAACAGGATCAGTGGGCCGAACGCGGCGCCAAAGCCTGCCCAGGCGTTCGATACAAGGCCTAG
>CAZHWG010000230.1:0-3689 GCA_964535925.1 uncultured Sphingorhabdus sp. | reverse complement strand
CGTCCGAAGTGCGCCAGCCGCTCGAAAGCCTGATGGCCGACAAGATGGCCGAATGGCTTGAGGAGAACCCCGCGCACGCCAAGGCGATCATCCAGAAGGTGATCGATGCCGCCGCCGCGCGCGAAGCCGCCAAGAAGGCGCGCGAGCTGACCCGGCGCAAGGGCGCGATGGATATCGCCAGCCTGCCCGGCAAGCTCGCCGACTGCCAGGAGCGCGATCCCGCCAAATCCGAGCTGTTCCTCGTCGAGGGCGATTCGGCCGGCGGCTCGGCCAAACAGGGCCGCGACCGCCATTACCAGGCGATTTTGCCGCTCAAGGGCAAGATCCTCAATGTCGAGCGCGCGCGCTTCGACCGGATCATTTCGTCGAAGGAGGTCGGCACGCTGATCCAGGCGATGGGCACCGGCATCCGCGACGATTTCAACATCGAGAAGCTGCGCTATCACAAGGTCGTGATCATGACCGACGCCGATGTCGACGGCGCGCACATCCGCACGCTGCTGCTGACCTTCTTCTATCGCCAGATGCCGCAGATCGTCGAAGGCGGCTATCTCTACATCGCCCAGCCGCCGCTGTACAAGGTCGCCAAGGGGCGCAGCGAGGTTTACCTCAAGGACGACAATGCGCTCGACCAGTATCTCGTCGATGCCGGTATCGGCGGGCTGCAGCTCGAAACCAGCGGCGGCGCCCGCGCCGGCGAAGACCTGCGCGCGCTGATCGCGCATGCGCGGCGGATGCGCAGCCTGATGGCCTATGTGCCGCGGCGCTACGATTACGGCCTGATCGAGGCGCTCGCGATCCGCGGCGCATTGAAGCCCGACGCAACGCGCGCCGAACAGGAGGCCGCCGTCACCGAAACCGCGCGCTGGCTCGACGGACAGGACACCGAGGCGCGCTGGACGGGCAGCGTCAGCGAGGCGGGCGGATACCTTCTCCAGCGTGCCTGGCGCGGCGTTACCGACCATCATGCGATCGACGCGAAGTTCGTCGGCTCGGCCGAAGCGCGCAAGCTGCACAAGCTCGCCGCCGAAGAGGCCGAGAGCTATCTCGACGTCAGCCAGCTGGTCAAGATCGGCAGCGGCGACGAGGCCGATGCCGAGGGCGACGAAACACCCGTGGCAGCGACGGGCGGCACGCAGATCACGCGGCCGAGCGAACTGATGGAGGCGATCCTCGCCTTCGGGCGCAAGGGCCTGTCGGTCCAGCGCTACAAGGGTCTCGGCGAAATGAACGCCGAGCAACTGTGGGAAACCACGCTCGACCCCGAAAACCGCTCGCTGCTGCGTGTCGAGGTCGAACAGGCCGACATCGCCGGCGACATCTTCGAACGGCTGATGGGCGACGAGGTCGAACCGCGCCGCGAATTCATCCAGGAAAACGCGCTCAACGTCGCCAATCTCGACATCTGACCAAGTGGTTTCGCGGCCCCGCACTCAATCGATGCGGTTGGCGCGATTCCAGGGCAGCATCGGCGCCAACGCGCCGACGCAGGCAGCGTGCCGCATCGCTTGATCGTCGATCGGGCGAGACGGATGTCCGCATTTTGCGTTGATTTACGAACGATACGCTATCGAAACGACATGCATCTATTAATCCAAAGCAGGAACCCATTGGCGCGCGCGGCGTTTAGACCGCAACCAAAGGAATTCAGTTATGCGACATGTTATGATGCTTACAGGTGCGATCGCTATGGCCATTGCAGCCCCCGCGCTGGCGCAGGGCAAGGGCCATGGCAACGACAAGGCCAACGGCCCGGGCGCGAGCGTCCAGGGTCCCGGTAATGGCGGCAAGTCGGCACGCAAGTCGGTCGACAAGGCCGAAGCCAAGGCCAATGCCAAGGCCAAGGGTTATCGCAAGGCGGTCGAACGGCGCGCCAAGGACGATCGCAAGCGCGCGGACATCCGCTCATCGCGCGATGACGACGCCCGTCGCTATGCATCGAGGCGTTCGGATGAGCCGCGCCGCGACGATGTCCGTCGCTTCATGGGCAGCCGCGTAGCCATCGAGGGCTGCCCTCCGGGTCTCGCCAAGAAGCACAACGGCTGCTTACCCCCGGGCCAGGCGAAGAAGATGTACCAGCGCCAGGATCGCTATGCGCCGTTGTTCTCTTCGATCCCGAGCCGCTATCGCGACTATCGCGACGGCTACAAGTACAATGACGGCTATCTCTATCGCACCGACGGCAACTCGGTCGTGTCGTGGCTCCCGGTTCTCGGCGGCGCACTCGGCGTCGGGAAGCTTTTCCCGAGCAATTACGCCGCGCAGCCGATGCCGACCTATTACAACGCCTATTACGGCCAGAACCAGAACTACGACTATCGCTATGCCGACCGCGCGATCTTCGCGGTCGATCCCAAGACGAAGGCGATCCAGTCGATCGCGGCGTTGTTGACCGGTGACGACTGGACGGTCGGCCAGCAGGCACCCGCCGGCTATGGCGTGTACAATGTCCCGCTCGCCTATCGCGATCGCTATTACGATACGTCCGATGCCAATTATCGCTATGCCGATGGCCAGGTCTATCGGATCGATCCGACGACGCAGCTCGTCAAGGCGGCGATTTCGCTCCTGACCTGATGCCGGGCAAAACCCGCACCGGTCGTCGAACAATCGAATAACAGGGATAATGACAATGACGAACACACGTCGCGCCTTGGCGCTTCCAATCCTGGGACTGGCCGCCGTCGCGCTGTCGCTCGGCGGCTGCAAGAAGGTCCCTAACGAGACCGGCAACACCACCGCCGCTGCCGGCAGCGAGACGAGCACCGATACGCTCAGAACGGTGCTTGCCGAAGACGGCGGCCTGTCGGGTACCGAGGCGCTGCTCGCCTCAGCCGATCTTGACGCAACGCTCGACGGACGCGCGCCCTATACCGTGTTCGCGCCGTCGAACGTCGCGCTCGATGCCGTCCCCGACGATGTCCTGACGGCGCTCAAGACGCCCGAGGCCAAGCCGCAGCTGACCAGCCTGCTGACCGGCCATATCGTCCCCGGCACGGTGACCGCCGCCGACATCGCCAAGGCGATCGAGGCGGGCGGCGGCAGTGCCGAACTCAAGACGATGGCGGGCGACACGCTGACCTTCGCGCAAAAGGGCGACGCGATCACCGTCACCGCACCCGGCGGCGCGAGCGCGACAATCGGCAGCGCATCGCACCAGGCCTCGAACGGTATCGTCCACGTCATCGACGGTGTCCTGATCCGTAGCTGATCCCGGTCGCGCCGCTCGATCGGCGCTGCCCATATCTTCCCACCCTAGCGATCGCGCGCCTGCTGGCGTGCGGTCGCTAGCTGGCGTATGCCGCGGCTAAACAATCGGGCCATCGCATGCAAAGCTCCACCACCCTATCGTCCACCACCCCCGCGACCGCCGACGGCTTCCCGATGGGATTTCGCGAATTCCTCGCGCTGATGGCATCGCTGATGGCGCTCAACGCGATCGCGATCGACGCGATGTTGCCCGCCTTTCCGGCAATCGGTGAGGCGCTCGGCGTTGGCGATGCCAACGACCGCCAATATGTCCTGTCCTCCTATATGTTCGGATCGGCGATCGGGGCGTTGTTCTACGGATCGCTCGCCGACCGGTACGGGCGCAAGCCGGTGCTGCTCTCGGCCTTGCTCGCTTATGCAATTTTCGCCGCGCTTGGCGGCTTTTCGACCAGCTTTCCCGCGCTGCTGGGTTTTCGTTT
>CAZHWG010000229.1:0-3706 GCA_964535925.1 uncultured Sphingorhabdus sp. | reverse complement strand
CCGCCGCGCCCGGACGATCCGCGCGATCACGGACGCGCTCCGCACCGGGAAAGCCGCCCTCTTCGCGACGGCGTTTCGAGATGGCAAAACCGAGATCGGCGGCGATCGGTGTCGTCTCGGTATCGATGTCGTGACCGTAGAGCGGCAGTCCTGCCTCGAGCCGCAGCGAATCGCGCGCACCGAGCCCGACGGGCTTGACCTCGGGCTCAGCCACCAGCGCGTCGGCAAAGTCGGCGGCGATCTCGCCGGGCAACGAAATCTCGAAACCGTCCTCGCCGGTATAGCCCTGCCGCCCGACGCCGAGCGTGTGGCCGTTCCAGTCGAAGGTCGCGCTTTGCATGAACACCATCGCCTCGACTCCGGGCAGAATGCGCGCCAGCGCATCGACCGCCTTGGGGCCCTGCAACGCGAGCAAGGCGCGGTCTTCCTGGTGATTGAGGGTGATTTCGTCGGCGAAATTTTCGCGCAGGTGCGCAATGTCGTCCCATTTGGTCGCGCCGTTGACGACGAGATACCAGTCGGGATCGACATTGGTGATCATCAGGTCATCGAGGATGCCGCCATCCTCGTCGAGCAGCAGCGAATAGCGCGTCCGGCCCGGCTTGAGCGCAGAGATGTCGCCCGGCACCAGCGCCTCAAGCGCCTCGGCGACGCCATCGCCGCTGATCAGAAGCTGACCCATATGGTTGACGTCGAACAAACCCGCGCTGTCACGCGTCCACAGGTGCTCGGCGATGATGCCGTCATACTGGATCGGCATGTAATAGCCGGCGAATTCGACCATCCGCGCACCGTGCGCGCGATGCCACGCGTCGAGCGGCAACGTCTGGGTTTCGGGTTCGCTCGGCTCTGTGACGTCGTCAGCGATTGGAGGGGTCATCGGGGGCACTTTCAAAGGGGGCGGCGCGGGCGCACGATTCCGCCGGAGCGAAAGCGTTTATCCGACCCCCTCTGTCGCTGAAACCTGAGAGCTTGGCGAGTCGCAAAACCCGCTTACACCGTCGGTGGTCCGCCAAAACCCGAAGGGAGAAGGAGGACGCTTTCCAGAGTGCCCGGCCGGTCAGGGCCATCGCGGCGCGGTCCTGGGACCTGAGAGTTTCCGGGGCGGTTGCTCCTTCGGTGAGGACGTAGCCGCCCTCTCTCCCGCGCCGCCAATCGCACGGGCGGACCCGGACGAAGGCGAGGCTCCGCATTGGCCGCGCGGGCGAGACGAGTCAATCTGGATGCGGGTTTTGAGGGCGAATTTCGCAAGGTTTCGTCCGACGTGTGGGATTGGGCTCGTTGCGCTCGCCCGTCTTCGGGGCTGCACCACTGCGACTCCGAACCCATGCCTCTTTCCCGACCATCTCCGTCATGAAAAAGGCCGCCTTTCGGCGGCCTGTTCATGGCGGACACGGAGGGATTCGAACCCTCGGTACGGAATTAACCCGTACGGCGGTTTAGCAAACCGCTGGTTTCAGCCACTCACCCACGTGTCCATCGGTGCATACCGGACGGACCGGCAAGGCAGGCGGGCGCTATAACCAGCGCTCCCGATACTGGCAACGGCAAACCCGCCTGCGTTACCGATAGTCGCAAATCGGCGCGTATTCGACTCGCCTTGCCGTATCGCAGACTCGAGTCACCGCGCATTCATTGTCGTAGGCACAGCATCATGGCTTGATATTCCTTCGACCGAGAGCCTTGGGGGGCTGATATGCGCGCACCACTAATTTCCGCCGCTCTGTTGGCGTTATCGAGCATTGGCTTGGCCAGCGTCGCGACGCCAGCCGCGGCGCAGATCACGACTGTCGATCCCAATGACGTGATCGACGCCGATCTCGACCAGGCGGGCCAGAATCCCGCATCGCAGCAACCGATCTATCCCGCGCCGTCGACGAACGCACAGGACCCCTATCAGGACCAGGGCGAAACCACCGAGACCACCGAGACCACCGAGGACGATACGGCGATCGACGGGTCGGATAGCTGGGTGACCAACACACCAGCCGCCAATGTGCCGACTCCGGGCGATAACGAAACCTACCAGGAAGACGATTTGATCGGCGCCGCCGAGGGCGTTTTCGGCAAGGGCGCGCAAGGCCTTGCGACGATGATCGAGGACATTCTCGCCAAACAGGGTCGTCCAAACGGCTATATCGTCGGGCGCGAGGCGGCGGGCGCATTCGTCCTCGGCCTGCGCTACGGGTCGGGCACGCTGTTCCACAAGGTCGAAGGCGAACGTTCGGTATACTGGACCGGCCCGTCGATCGGCTTCGACGCTGGCGGCAATGCGTCGCAGACCTTCACGCTGGTCTACAACCTCTACGACAGCCAGGACCTCTACAAGCGCTTCCCCGCAGGCGAAGGCGCGGCCTATCTCGTCGGCGGGTTCACCGCGAGCTACATGCGTCGTGGCGATGTCGTGCTGATCCCGATCCGCCTTGGCGTCGGCGCCCGTCTCGGCGTCAATGTCGGCTATATGCGCTTTAGCGAAAAGCAGAAATGGCTGCCGTTCTGACCCGGCCGCCGGCGCGGTAATTCAGTCGCCGGCGAACGCGATCAGCGTTTCGACCGGCATGCCTGCATCGGCCAGGCGCCTCGCACCACCAAGATCGGGCAGGTCGATAACGCACAGCGCAGCGGCGGTGATCGCCCCCGTCTGGCTGACCAGATCTGCCGCTGCGAGCAGCGTGCCGCCGGTCGCGAGCAGGTCATCGACCAGCACGGTGCGCTGGCCTGCGCTAAGCATTCCTTCGTGCATCTCTAGCCGGTCGCTGCCGTATTCGAGCGCGTAATCGACGCCCCGGGCAGCTTTCCGGGCTTGCGCGCCAGCACCACCCCCAGCCCCATCACGCGCGCCATTGCGGCGGCGAAAATGAACCCGCGTGCTTCGATCGCAACGAGGATATCGGGGCGATAGCGTGCTGCGCGGATCGCGAGCAGGTCGGTCGCCAGTGCGAAGCCATGCGGATCGGCGATCAGCGTCGTGATGTCGCGAAACTGGATGCCGGGCTGCGGGAAGTCCGGAATTGTGCGGACCAGCGCGGCGAGCCGGGCGAGATCATCGTCAGCCTTCATTGCGGCAGCCGTCGGTGAGCGTCGTGCCGCCCGTCACAGGCGGCACGACCGATCAATGCTCTTTCTTGCCGGCCCAGATCTGGCGATACGACAGATAGGTGAGCACGGTGAAGATCAGCAGGAAGCCCAGCGCGCCCCAGCCAACCGCCAGGCGGTTCTCGAGCTTGGGTTCGGCGGTCCAGACGAGGAACGCCGAAACGTCCTTCGCCATCTGGTCGACGGTCGGCTTGGGGTTGCCCGGACCATACGTCACCTGGCCTTCGCTCGTCAGCGGCGGAGCCATTGCGAGGTTCAAATTGGCAAAATACGGGTTGTAGTGCAGCCCGGTGCCAGGTCGATTCTCTTCGGGCAGGTTGGCGGGCACCTTGCGATAGCCGGTGAGCAGCGAATAGATATAGGGAGCCCCGCCCTCGCGCGCCTTGGTGATCAGCGAAAGATCGGGCGGCAACGCATTGTTGTTGGCGGCGCGCGCGGCGACATCATTGGGATAGGGCGACGGGAAATAGTCCTTGGGCAGGCCCGGGCGCGTCGCCGGCTCACCGGTGTCGGGATCGATGCTCGGCACCTCTTGCGCCGCGGCGAACGCCTTCACCTGGCCCTCGTTATAGCCGAGCGCGGCGATGTCGCGGAACGACACGAGGCGCAG
>CAZHWG010000228.1:0-3711 GCA_964535925.1 uncultured Sphingorhabdus sp. | reverse complement strand
CGAGCTTCGAATCGATTCGCGCGCCGACGAATACCTGTCCGTCGGCGTTGAGCAGCATCACCCCGGCGCAGGGCCGGTAGGGCAAGCCTTCGGCTTTGAGGCTCATTCGGCGGCCGCGGCCTGCTTCATGACCTGTCCGGCTTGGGCCTCGGCGATCATCGCCTTGAGCGCAACGAGGCAGCCGGCGACATCGCGCTGCGACGAGGGAATAATTTTGCGCAGGTTCGCAAAACCATGGATATTGCCCCTGGCCTCGCGATAGACGGTCGGCACGCCCGCCGCGATCAATGCTTGCGCATAGGCGCGGCCCTGATCCTTGAGCGGATCGAGCCCGGCGGTGATGACGACGCTCGGCGGCATGCCGCTCTGGTCGCGCAGCCCGGCATTGACGAGGACGTGGTCGGGATCGGCGGCATAGGCGTTGCCGAACCATTCCATGCCCGCCGCCTCGAGCAGAAAGCCCTCGCCGAATTCGTCCATCGATCCGCCGTCCGCGGCCATGTCGGTCGCCGGGTAGAGCGGCCATTGCGCGATGACGGGGACGGCGGCGGGCTCGTCGCGGAGCGCGTAGCTGGTCACTATGGTGAGATTGCCGCCGGCGCTGTCGCCTGCGGTGACGAGACCGGTGACCTGGCGACCCAGTATTTCTGGGCTTTCGGCGAGCCAGCGCGTCGCGGCGATGCAGTCTTCGGCGGCGGCGGGGAAGGGCGCCTCCGGGGCGAGGCGGTAGTCGATCGAGACCACCGGGATATCGAGCACGCGCGCGATTTCGGCGCATAGCGAATCGTGCGTTTCGATATTGCCGATGACGAAGCCGCCGCCATGATAGAAGACGAGCAACGGGCCGGGCTCGCGGCTGGTCTCCCTATCGTAGAGCCGCGCCGGAATGTCGCCTGCCGGCCCCGGGATGTTGAAATCCTTTCTGATCGCCAATTCGGCTGCGGGAAGCTCGGCCATCTGCGCTATCGCGTTCATCAGCGCACGCGCGGCATCGGGCGACACCTCGTGCATCTTCGGACCGGGCTGCGCGGTCAGCAGATCGAGCATCAACTGGGTATCGGGTCGAACATAGGGCTTGGTCATCGCGGCTTCCTCGTTGGCGGTGGTCTATTTGGGTTGCGCATAGCAACGCAGTCGCGCGTTCGCCAGCCTGCGCTATGCCGGCGCAAGCCGGGCAAATGTGTTTCGGGCGAGACGCGGGATGAGCAGCAGCTGTCCCACCGCGCGCACCGCGAGAAAGACTGTGAAGCTCAGCCACAGTCCATGATTGCCGAGCGGCGCGGTGAGCCAGAGCATCAGCACATAGACGGCGAAGGCGGCCGCCATCGTCGCGAGCATCGCGCGCGTCCAGATCGCACCGACGAAGACGCCGTCGAGCACGAAGGAGGCGGCGCCGGCGAGCGGGATCGCGATCAGCCAGATATCGTAGCGCTGCGCCGCCGCGGTGACGGCGGCGTCGGTCGAGAAACTGCCGACGATCGGGCCGCTCACGAGCGCGAAAAATGCCGAGAGCGCCGCCGCGACGGCGAGCGCGCGCCACAGGATCGCGCGTATCGTCCCGTCGAAGGCGCGGCGGTCGCGCGCGCCGACGGTTTCGCCGCAGAGCACCTGCGCGGCATTTTCGAAACCGTCGAGGAGCAGCGCCGAGAGCATGAACATCTGGAATAGGATGGCGTTGGCGGCGAGGATCACCGCGCCCTGCTGCGCGCCCTGGCGCGTCACCAGCATCATCGCCAGCATCAGCAGCAAGGTGCGCAGGAAGAGATCGCGGTTGACGCGGAACAGCGCAAGCATCGGCGCGGCGTTCCACAGGTCGCGGCGACGTGCGGCGGCGATGAGCCCAGCGGGCCTGACGCTCGGGAAGAGCGCACCGACAAGCAAGATGAATTTGGCGGTTTCGGAGGTCAATGTCGCCACCGCGACGCCGCTCACGCCGAGATCGAAAACGAGCACGAGCAGCGCATCGAGACCGACATGGAGGAGATTGATGACGACCTCGACGACGAGCACCGTGCGTACGCGGCGCAAGCCGATCAGCCAGCCGACGAGCGCGGCGTTGAGCAGCCAGAAGGGCGCCGCCCAGAAGCGGATATCGATATAGCGCGCCGCATCGGCGCGCACATTGCCGCTCGCCTCGAGGAGGTCGAGACCCAGCGGGACGATCCAGGGCTTGGCCGCGAGCAGCAGCGATCCGATGACCAGCGCGATCGCCGAGGCGCGCAATAGCGCGGCCAGGCGTTCGCTCTCGTTGCGCTGCCCGACAGCTTGCGCGGTCAGCCCCGTCGTCGCGGTCTTGAGGAAGTTGAAGACGACAAGCATCCCCATCAGCAGGCGCGCGCCAAGCTCGACCGCGCCCTGCGCCGCCGCATCGCCGAGCTGGCCGATGACCCAGATATCGGCGATGCCGATCAGCGCGGTCGCGACATTGGTCGCCATCGCCGGCAGCGTGATCGACCAGATGGCGCGGGTGTCGGGCATCGAATGCGGGTGATAGGGCGGCGCGCCGCTATCCGCCATGCCGAAATGGCGGGCAGCGCGACCGCACGGACAGGCAAGGCGTCGAGCGCAATTCGCGGCCGCCCCGCCCAGCCGCGTTAAGTCATCCACCATATTTTCTGTTTGTTCCGTACCGCGGCTAGGCATAGGGAGGCGCGGACCTTATATCGGGGGCTGACATGGCCAGTTTGGCGGAAGAAATCGACAAAATCGAAGCGAGCGACGCGGCATCCGTCGTGGTCCGCTTTGCGGGCGACAGCGGCGACGGCATGCAGCTGACCGGTGGCCAGTTCACATTGTCGACCGCGCTCGCGGGCAACGATCTTGCGACCTTCCCCGATTTCCCCGCCGAGATTCGCGCGCCGCAGGGCACGTTGTTCGGGGTGTCGGCGTTCCAGATCAATTTCGGCAGCCGCGCCATCCGCACCGCGGGCGACGCGCCCGACGTGCTCGTCGCGATGAACCCGGCGGCGCTCAAGACCAATGTCGGCGATCTCGTCGAAGGCGGGCTGATCATCGCCGACAGCGGCGCGTTCAACGCGCGCAACCTTTCCAAGGCGGGCTATGACGAGAATCCGCTCGAAGATGGCTCGCTGGCGAAATGGCAATTGCTGTCGATCGATATGTCGGGGCTGACGCTCGAAGCGGTCAAGCCCTTCGGCCTCGGCAACAAGGAGGCACTGCGGTCCAAGAATATGTGGACGCTCGGCCTCGCGCTCTGGATGTTCGACCGCAAGCGCAAGCCGATCATCGACTGGCTCGAAGCGAAATTCGCCAGGAATCCCGGAATCGCCGAAGCCAATATCGCCGCGCTCAACGCCGGCCACGCTTATGGCGAAACCGCCGAACTCGGCTACGCCTTCCAGCCGCGCCGGATTGCCGCGGCGCCGGCCGAACCCGGCGTCTATCGCACCGTTACGGGCGCCGAGGCAATTTCGCTCGGGCTCGTCGCGGGCGCCAGGCTCGCGGGGTTGAAGATGTTCTTCGGCGGCTACCCGATCACCCCGGCTTCGGCGATCCTCCACCATCTCTCGCGGCTCAAACAGTTCGGCGTGACGACCTTCCAGGCCGAGGACGAGATCGCGGCGATCGGCGCGGCGATCGGCGCAAGCTATGCGGGATCGCTCGGCGTGACGAGCTCGTCTGGCCCGGGCATCGCCCTGAAGGGCGAGGCGATGGGGCTGGCGATCATGACCGAATTGCCGCTGGTGATCG
>CAZHWG010000227.1:0-3722 GCA_964535925.1 uncultured Sphingorhabdus sp. | reverse complement strand
TGATCGCCAGCGGGCTCGATCCCGACAAGGCGATCCTGTTCAACCAGGCGCGCGTTCCCGAACACGCCGAACTCGCCTGGCTGTTGTTCTGCGTCGCGCGGATCGGCTGGCTCAACCGGATGACGCAGTTCAAGGAAAAGTCGGGCAAGAATCGCGAAGGCGCGAGCGTCGGCCTCTATGCCTATCCGGTGCTGCAGGCGGCCGACGTACTGCTCTACAATGCGACGCACGTGCCCGTCGGCGACGACCAGAAGCAACATCTCGAGCTGGCGCGCGACATCGCCGCCAAGTTCAATGCCGATTACGGCGTGGACATCTTCGTTGCGCCCGAACCACTGATCGCCGGGCCGATGGCGCGCGTGATGAGCCTGCGCGACGGTAGCGCCAAGATGTCGAAGTCCGACCCCAGCGACATGAGCCGGATCAACCTGACCGACAGCGACGACGCGATCGCGCAGAAGATCCGCAAGGCGCGGACAGATCCCGAACCGATTCCCGCCGATTCCGAAGGACTCGACGGACGCGCCGAGGCGAAGAACCTGATCGACATCTATGCCGCGCTCGAGGGAAGCGACCGCCAGGCGGTGCTCGACGAATTCGCCGGGCAAGGCTTCGGGGCGTTCAAGCCGGCGCTCGCCGATCGCATCATCGCGACGCTGTCGCCGATCCGCACGCGCTTCGAAGCGCTCAAGGACGACGCCGCAACGATCGATGCGGCGCTCGAAAAAGGCGCCGCACGCGCCCGTGAACTCGCCCGGCCCCAGGTTGCCGCAGTGACCGAGGCGATGGGCCTGTTCGGGCCCAAGCCGGTCGGCTAGCCCCCTGTTCGCAAAGGCGTTTTTTCTTTCGTTCAAGCAATGTTCAGCGATCGCGCGATACGGTGCTGGTCTGTTATGGTATGAAAAGCGCCGTGCTGCGCTAACGAGGACCCCAGGATGACGATCAAGACGTTCCTTAAATCGGCGATGGTGGCGGGCGCGATGCTCGGCCTCGGCGCCTGTGTGCAGGGCTTTCAGGCCGACGTGTCGCGATTCCAGCAGATGCCCGCGCCGCAGGGCCAGACTTTTGCGATCGTCGCCAGCGATCCGGCGCTGTCGAACAGCCTCGAGTTCGCGCACTATGCCAGCCTGGTCCGCGGCGAGCTTGCCCGGGTCGGCTATATTCCCGCAACCAGCGACCAGGCCGACCTCGTCGTTCGCCTCGACTATGGCGTCGATAACGGCCGCGAGCGCATCCGCCGGACGAGCAACTTCTACGATCCGTTCGGCTACGACCCGTTCTATTTCGGCGCGTCGCGCGGTTTCTATCGTCCGCGCGTTGTCCGCACGCGCCATGGCTATCGCTATGTCGGCGGCTTCTACGATCCGTTCATGTGGGGTCCGGGCTATGGCGGGTTCGACGACGTCACCTCGTACACCGTCTATACCGGTCGACTCGACATGACGATCGACCGCCGTGCCGACGGCCAGCGCGTGTTCGAAGGCGACGCGAAGGCGCAGTCGCGCGACAACGACCTGACCTATCTCGTGCCCAATCTGGTCGACGCGCTGTTCACCGGTTTTCCAGGCAACAACGGCGAGAAGGTGCGGATCACACTGCCGCCGCGCGAATCGCGCTGAACGCCTGGACCCCTGAATGACGGCCACGAAAAAGCCCAGCGTCCGATGAGGACGCCGGGCTTTTCCTTGCCCCCTGGCAATCTCGATCTAGCTTTCGAGCGCGCGGCGGATGCGCGTGATATCGGCGTCGATATCGGGGTCGCGCTGACGCATCGCGTCGATCGTGCGGAACGCATGGATCACGGTCGAATGATCGCGCCCGCCGAACTTGCGGCCGATCTCCGGATAGGACCGCGGGGTCAGCGTCTTGGCGAGGTACATCGCGATCTGGCGCGGACGGGCGACAACGCGCGTCCGGCGCTTCGAGCTCATCTCGATCCGGTCGAGCTTGAAATGCGCGCAGACGGCCTTCTGGATGTCGTCGATCGAGATGCGCGCGCGGGCACCGCGCAGCGTCTCGGCAAGCCGGTCGCGCGCGAGGTCGAGCGAGATGTCGGTGGCGGTCAGCGAGGCGAAGGCGACGAGCTTGTTGAGCGCGCCTTCGAGCTCGCGGATGTTGCGCGTGAAGTTGCGGGCGAGAAAATCGACGACATCATCGGGCACCGCGACACGGTGAACCGAATCGCGCCGGTGTTCGAGGATCGCCTTGCGCAGTTCGAACGACGGCGCGTCGATCTCGGCGACGAGCCCGCCCGACAGGCGCGACAGCAGGCGCGGATCGATCCCGTCGAGCATGTGCGGGCTGCGATCGGCGGCGACGACCAGCCGCTTGCCCGCGGTCAGGATGTAATCGATCGTGTGGAGCAACTCCTCCTGCGTCGAGGCGCCCTTGCCGACGATGAACTGGAGATCGTCGATCATCAGCAGGTCGGCAACGCGCAGCCGCGCCTTCATTGCGAGCATGTCGTTCGACCGGATCGCATGGACGAATTCGAGCATGAACTTTTCGGCCGACATGATGACGACATTGGCGTTGGGTGCGACGCGCAGGTGCGCGTGGCCCATGGCGTGAAGCAGGTGCGTCTTGCCCTGGCCGGTTGCCGAGCGAAGGTAGAGCGGGTTGAATTCGGGGCTCTCGGTTGCCGCCATGCGGATCGCCGCGCCACGGGCGAGAACGTTCGACGGGCCGGCGATGAAATTGTCGAAGGTCAGCCGTTCGTCGAGCGTCGGCAGCGGCAGCGTGCGGACGGGCTCGGCCGGTGAATCGCTCGTTGCCGCATCCTTGGCGAACAGCGTCGTCGGCTGGATCGCGGCGCGCTCGGGATCGGCAATGACGCGGACCGCCTGGACCGCGCGCCGCGTCTTCCACGCGAGCTGCAGACGATCGAGAAAACGTTCGGAAATCCAGCTGGCGGAAAAATGTGTCGGCGCATGGAGCGTCAACGTACCCGTCACCGCGCAATAGTCGCCAAAGCTTACGGGTTTCAGCCAGTGATCGAAGGCGCGCGCGCCGAGGTCCTTGCGCAGGCCGGCAGCAACCGCAGTCCACGCCGCAGCATCGGGCGTCATCGCCAACTGTGTCGTGTCACCGCCCCCAGCCTGCGCCATACCGCCCCACCTCTTGAAATCGACCACCCATCGTAGCGCCGCCCTGTTGAGCATGCGCCGACCCTATGAATGTCGCCAGCACCCCAAATATGCCGCCCACCCAGGCCGCAGAAATCCCGTCTTCGGAAAAAGCGGTTTCCAGCACGAGATTCGATTTTTCAGGACACCAGCAGCGACAGCCACGGGTCGAAACATATGTCTAGGCAGTCGCACCCGAGTCGATCAAGCCGACGGCTGCAAAAAAACTGAAATAAACCGCCTTGACTCGTAACGCGCTTGAGAAAAGCGTTAGCAACTCGTTAATTGCATGATTTTGTTTACTTTATCGTTCCGGTCCGTCGAGCAACGGCGGGCGAATCGCGGACCTAGCGTGATTGCGCGGTCATGACATCGAACAGGCGATCGGCGTCGTCACCCTTCGCTCCGAGCGCACACAGCAAAATGGCCCGCCGAATCGGCAGGCCATTTGTTGGTGCTGGACGACCGGGCAGCGCCCGGACGAAAAATCAGAGCGCGGCGACGCGCTTGGTCAGGCGCGAGAACTTGCGCGCCGCGGTGTTCTTGTGAAGCACGCCCTTGGCGACGCCCTTGGCCATTTCGGGCTGAACCGCCTTG
>CAZHWG010000226.1:0-3738 GCA_964535925.1 uncultured Sphingorhabdus sp. | reverse complement strand
TTGGCGATCGTCTGCCGCATCCGCGTCATCTTGACGCGTTCCTCGGCGCGGTCGCCGCTCGTCGCCTTCGCCGCGGCGGGCGCAGGCGCTGCGGCAGCGGGCGCAGGAGCCGGGGCCTCACCCTGCTTCTTCGCTGCGGCGAGCACGTCTTCCTTGGTCAGGCGACCGTCCTTGCCGGTCCCGTGAACACGGCTCGGGTCGATCCCGTGTTCGAGGACGAGACGGCGCACCGCGGGCGACAGCGTCGGCATCTCGCGAGTCGCGGGATCGTCCTTGCCGCCGCTGCCGTCGACGGCGCGGCGCTGGTCGTCGGGGGCTTCGGGGGCATCGTCGGGATCGCCGTCGCCGGCGGGTTCGGCAATGTTGGCAGGCGCGTCGGCCTTGCTCGCTGCAGGGGCGGGGCTGGCCGCGCTCGATGCCGCGCCGCCCTCTTCGACCACCGCGATGACGGTGCCGACTTCGACCGTCGCGCCTTCGGCGACCTTGTGTTCGCCCATCACACCGGCAATCGGGCTCGGCACCTCGACCGCGACCTTGTCGGTTTCGAGGCTGGCGATCGGTTCATCGACCGCGACAGCGTCGCCCGGCTGTTTGAGCCACTCGCCGAGCGTCGCTTCGCTGACGCTTTCGCCGAGGGTGGGGACTTTGACTTCGCTTGCCATGATACTCGTTCCTTGAGGTCAGTCGAACGTCGGAGCGGACTCGGCCCCGGCCTTCTTGCGCGTGCGGCGGATTTCGGTGCGGACATTGTGACCGAGCGCATCGGCGACGAGCGCCGCTTGTTCGGCCTGGTGGCGGCTCATCAGCCCGGTCGCGGGCGACGCGGCGGCGGCGCGGCCGGCATAGCGCGGACGCTTGGGCGAAAGCTTGACCGTGCCGAGGCAGCCCTCGATCAGCGGCTCGACGAAGCTCCACGCGCCCTGGTTCTTGGGCTCTTCCTGGCACCAGACGACATCCTCGACGTTCGTCATCTTCGCCAGACGGACGGCCAGCGGTTCGCCGGGGAAGGGATAGATCTGTTCGATACGGACGATCTCGACATCGGTGTCGCCCGCCGCGTCGCGCGCCTCGATCAGGTCGTAGGCGACCTTGCCCGAACACAGAACGAGGCGCTTGACCGCCTTGTCGGCAGGCTTCGACGGATCGGACTTGATCCGCATGAAGTGCTGTTCATCGAGGAAGTCGGCGCGATCGGACACCGCCATCTTGTGCCGCAGCAGCGACTTGGGCGTCATGATGATCAGCGGTTTGCGGAAATTGCGCATCATCTGGCGACGCATGACGTGGAAATAGTTCGCCGGGGTCGTGATGTTGCAGACCTGGAGGTTGTCGCCCGCGCACAGCTGGAGGAAGCGTTCGAGCCGCGCCGAGCTGTGCTCGGGGCCCTGGCCTTCGTAGCCGTGCGGGAGGAGCATGACGAGGCCGTTGGCGCGGAGCCACTTCGCTTCGCCCGAGGCGATGAACTGGTCGATCATGATCTGCGCGCCGTTGGCGAAATCGCCGAACTGCGCTTCCCACATGACGAGCGCCTTGGGGTCGGCCATCGCATAGCCGTATTCGAAACCGAGCACGCCGTATTCGCTGAGCGGGCTGTCATACACCTCGAAGCGACCGTGCGGGACCGTTGCGAGCGGGATGAACTTGGTTTCCTGCTTCTGATCAACCCAGACCGCGTGGCGTTGCGAAAACGTGCCGCGACCCGAATCCTGTCCCGACAGGCGCACCGCATAGCCCTCGGACAGCAGCGTGCCCCAGGCGAGCGCTTCGCCGGTCGCCCAGTCGAACTTCTCGCCGGTCTTGAACATCTCGCGCTTGGCATCGAGGATGCGGCCGAGTGTCTTGTGGATCGTCAGGCCGTCGGGAACGGTGGTCAACGTCCGGCCGATCGCGTCGAACAGCTTCCGGCTGACGCCGGTCTCGACGTTGCGGCGCGCGGTCTCGGGATCGGCGGGCGTGTGCAGGCCGGTCCAGCGGCCCGAGAACCAGTCGGCCTTGTCGGGCGTATAGTCCTTGCCGGCGGCGAACTCGCCATCGAGATGGGCGACGAAATCGGCCGTCGTCTGTGCAACCCAGGAATCATCGATGACACCTTCGTCGACCAACCGCTGACCGTAGATCGCGCTGACCTTGGGGTGCTTGCGGATCGCATCGTACATCAGCGGCTGGGTGAAGCTGGGTTCGTCGCCTTCGTTGTGGCCGAAGCGGCGATAGCACCACATGTCGATGACGACGTCGCGCTTGAACTGCTGGCGAAAGTCGATCGCCAGCTTGCAGGCGAAGGTCACCGCCTCGGGATCGTCGCCGTTGACGTGCAGGATCGGTGCCTGGACGCCCTTGGCGACGTCGCTCGGATAGGGCGACGAGCGCGCGAACTGCGGGCTGGTCGTGAAACCGATCTGGTTGTTGACGATGAAATGGATGCAGCCGCCGGTGTTGTAGCCGCGGATGCCCGAGAAGCTGAGGCACTCCCAGACGATCCCCTGGCCGGCATTGGCGGCGTCGCCGTGGATCAGCACGGGAAGCGATTTCTCGTGCGTGCCGATGTCGCCGGCGAGCGCCTGCTGCGCGCGCACCTTGCCGAGCACGACGGGGTCGACCGCCTCGAGATGCGACGGGTTGGGGACCAGCGACATGTGCACCTTGATGCCGTCGAACTCGCGATCGGTGCTGGTGCCGAGATGGTATTTGACGTCGCCCGAACCGCCGACGTCTTCGGGGTTGGCGCTGCCGCCCTGGAATTCGTGGAAGATGGCACGATACGGCTTGGCCAGCACGTTGGCGAGGACGTTGAGCCGCCCGCGATGGGCCATGCCGTAGACGATGTCCTGGACGCCGTACTGGCCGCCATATTTGATGATCGCCTCGAGCGCGGGGATCATCGCTTCGCCGCCGTCGAGACCGAAGCGCTTGGTGCCGACATATTTCTTGGCGAGAAAGCCTTCCCACTGCTCGCTCTGGATCACCTTGTTGAGGATCGCGCGCTTGCCCTCGGGGGTGAACTCGATGCCCTTTTCGGCGCCTTCCATGCGATCCTGGAGGAAGCGGCGTTCCTCGACATCGGCGATGTGCATGTATTCGAGGCCGACATTGCCGCAGTAATTGGCACGCAGGATCGCGACGATTTCCTTGATCGACGCGCGATTCCGTCCGAGCACGCCGCCGAGATAGATCGGCCGGTCGAGGTCGGGACCGGTGAAGCCGTGATATTCGGGGGTCAGGTCGGCGGGCAGGTCGCGGTGCGACAGGCCGAGCGGATCGAGATTGGCGGCGAGGTGGCCGCGTACGCGATAGGTCCGGATGAGCAGCATCGCGCGGATCGAATCGTTCGCCGCGCGCTCGACCGCGGCATCGTCGAGCGGCGCGCCGCTCTTGGCCGCGTCGGCGCGCACAGCGTCGCGCGCGGCGACCGCCATCTGCGTCGGGTCCATCGCCGCATTGACCGCATCGAGATCGTCGAGCGGCCAGCCGGCCCGCGCCCAGCTTGGCCCGGCCTGCGGTTCGTCATTCTCGAAAGTCTGCGGTTCGGCGTTCATGCTGTCTCCTGTCGGCGCTTGGGCCCGGTCAATCCCCGTCCGATCAACCCTTGAGCAGGTCGACGAGCGTCGTGCCGAGTTCGCTCGGGCTCTGCGAAACACGGATGCCCGCCGATTCCATTGCCGCGATCTTGTCGTCGGCGCCGCCCTTGCCGCCCGTCACGATGGCCCCGGCATGGCCCATGCGGCGGCCGGGAGGCGCGGT
>CAZHWG010000225.1:0-3753 GCA_964535925.1 uncultured Sphingorhabdus sp. | reverse complement strand
TCGTTCGACGGGAAGATGCGCTTGTCGGCGATCTTGCGGTCGAGGACGATTTCGGCGTTGCCGGTGCCCTTGAACTCTTCGAAGATGACCTCGTCCATGCGGCTGCCGGTATCGATCAGCGAGGTCGAAATGATCGTCAGCGAGCCGCCTTCCTCGATGTTACGCGCCGCGCCGAAGAAGCGCTTGGGGCGCTGCAGCGCATTGGCATCGACGCCGCCGGTCAGCACCTTGCCCGAACTTGGGACGACGGTGTTGTAGGCGCGGCCGAGACGCGTGATGTTGTCGAGCAGGATGATGACATCCTTCTTGTGCTCGACGAGGCGCTTGGCCTTTTCGATCACCATTTCGGCGACCTGGACGTGGCGCGTCGCGGGTTCGTCGAAGGTCGAGGATACGACCTCGCCGACGACGGTGCGCTGCATGTCGGTGACTTCCTCGGGCCGCTCGTCGATCAGCAGGACGATGAGGTAGCATTCGGGATGGTTGACCGATATCGCCTTGGCGATGTTCTGCATCATGATCGTCTTGCCGACGCGCGGCGGCGCGACGATCAGGCAGCGCTGCCCCTTGCCGAGCGGCGTCACGACGTCGAGCACGCGGCCCGTCTTGTCCTTGATCGTCGGATCCTCGATCTCGAGCTTCAGACGTTCGTCGGGATAGAGCGGGGTCAGGTTGTCGAAGTTGACACGATGGCGAACCGCTTCGGGATCGTCGAAATTGACCGCGGTCAGCTTGGTTAGCGCGAAATAGCGCTCGCCGTCACGTGGTCCGCGGATTTCGCCTTCGACGGTGTCGCCGGTGCGCAGGCCGAATTTACGGACCTGGTTGGGCGAAACGTAGATATCGTCGGGCCCGGCGAGATAGTTCGCCTCGGGACTGCGCAGGAAGCCGAAACCGTCGGACAGGACCTCGATCGTCCCAAGCCCCATGATCTCTTCGCCGTCATCGCTCAATTCCTTGAGGATGGCGAACATGAGGTCCTGTTTGCGCAGCGTCGAGCTGCCCTCGACGCCGAGTTCCTCGGCCATCGCAACGAGGTCTGCGGGCGCTTTTTTCTTGAGATCTTTGAGATGCATATCGGGTTTCCGTGGCGGAAAGGGGGAGGACTGGCTGGCGATCCGGTCTTGGGGAAAGACGCTGGAAAATCGTGAAGATCGCTAGGGAAAGCTGCGATCGCCGCCGGTTTGGAACGCCAGCATTTAGGCGCGTCGCAAGATCAAGTCAATCGCGCTTGCTGGCCCGTCAGTGCGCGTTGCGGCCCATTCAGAACGGCTTGGCGATGACCAAGATGACGATCAGCGCGGTCGCAACGCCAGGCACTTCGTTGAGCAGCCGCAGCCGCTTTTCGCTGAGTGGCCGCTCGCCGCGCGCGAGCTTCTTCCAGTAGCCGACGCCCCAGCCGTGATAGCCCGAGAGCGCGAGAACGAGCAGCAGCTTGGCGTGAAACCAGCCCTGGTCCCAGACACCCAGACTGAAGCCGAGCGCGAGGCCGAAAACCCAGACTAGGATCAGCGAGGGATTGAGGATGATCTTGATCAGTCGTCTTTCACGCTCGATCCACAGCGCATCCTCGGCCGAACCGACCGCACTGGCATGATGATAGACGAAAAAGCGCGGCAGCATGAACAACCCGGCGATCAGGAAGATCACGAAGATCACGTGCGCCGCCTTTATCCAGAGCACGGCAGTTCCCAGAAAGCCGACCAGTCCATCCATCATTCGCCTCTTACGATTGCTACGAGCTGCTCGACATGCGTGATCGGCGTGTCGGGCAATATGCCATGACCCAGATTGAAGATATGCGGCCGACCCTCGAACGCCGATATGATCGCTTGCGCCGCGCTTTCAAGCGCCGCGCCCCCGGCGATCAGCGCAAGCGGATCGAGATTGCCCTGGACGGGAAGCCCCGCGGGCAGTTCGCGTGCCGCCCAGATGGGATCAACCGTCTCGTCGAGCCCGATCGCATCGACCCCGGTGCCCGCAGCATAAGCGGCCAGCTTTCCGCCTGCGCCCTTGGGAAATCCGATGATCGGCACATCGGGATGGCGCGCACGCAAACCTTCTATAATCGCCCGGTTGGGTGCGATCACCCACTCGTCGAACTGCGCTGGCGAGAGCGATCCGGCCCAGCTGTCGAACAGTTGTACCGCATCGACGCCGGCAGCGATCTGGCCCGAGAGATAATCGATGCTCGTCGTTACGATCGCATCGATCAGTGCCCCGAACCGGACGGGATCGCCATAGGCCACGCGTCGCGCCGCAGCCTGGTCGCGGCTGCCCTCGCCGTTGACCATGTAGGTCGCTACCGTCCACGGACTGCCGGCAAAGCCCAGAAAGGTCGTGCCAGGCGCCAGTTGGGCCTTCACCCTGCGCACGGTATCGTAAACCGGGTCGAAGCGTTCCAGCACGGGTGTCAGGTCCTCGAGCGCGGCATCGGCAAGCCGCGGCGACAGGTGCGGACCTTCACCGACGCGAAATTCGAGATGCTGGCCGAGCGCATGCGGTACGATCAGGATATCCGAAAACAGGATCGACCCGTCGAAAGCGAATCGGCGCAGCGGTTGCAGCGTCACCTCGGCCGCGGCCTCGCTATCGTAAACGAGATCGAGAAAACCGCCCTTTTCTGAACGCAAAGCGCGATATTCGGGAAGATAGCGCCCCGCCTGGCGCATCAACCAGAGGGGTGGCCGCGGCTGGCGCTCGCCGTGCAGCACGGCGAGCAGGGGTTTGGAGTGAGCGTGCGTCATGCGTGTCCCTGGATAGGCTCGTCCACCCTGCTTAGCCTCTTACTAATATAATAGAGTCTATAGGATGATGTTGTAGGTTGGGCGGTGGAGAGCGTGCATAAAGACCTTATCCGCGTTTTGCCAACAGTCCGGCGCAATCCCCGTCTCGCTTCGCCGCCGAGTCGTAACAACCATCCCCACTATCCACAGGCTGTTGATAAGATTTCGCGCTGTGGATCGTTTGTGTATAAAAATCGCAATGCGGGGCAAAAGGTACTGGGGTGCCTCTTCTGCGCGCTTTATACCGGCCTTATCCACAGGCCTATCGTCTACCGAAGGGGACGCGACGACAATATGACGCAGCGCCTCCATATCCATCTCGTTTCCGATTCCACCGGCGAAACGCTCGATACCATCGCCAAGGCGGCGCTCGCGCAATTCGACGATATCGATGTCGTGCGCCATTTCCATCCCCTGATCCGGTCGGCAGCCGATCTCGACCGGACGATCGGCGACATGGCGGCCAATCCCGGGCTTGTCCTTCACACGATGGTGAACCGCGATAACCGCCGGACGCTCGAACGCGCCTGCCGCCGGCACGACCTTCCCGCCGTCGCCGCGCTTGATCCCGTGACCGACGCATTGTCGAGCCTGCTCCACCAGGAAGCGCAGGCGCGCCCCGGACGCCAGCACGTCCTCGACGCCGCGTATTTCGCGCGCGTCGACGCGATCCAGTTCACCATCGCGCACGACGACGGGATCAACTGGGAGAACTGGGAAGAGGCCGATATCGTACTTGCCGGCGTGTCGCGAACATCGAAGACGCCGACCAGCATCTATCTCGCCAATCGCGGGTTCAAGACCGCCAACATTCCCATCGTTGTCGAATCGCCGCCGCCCGACAAGCTCTATGCGCTCACGCATCCGATGGTCGTCGGGCTGACGACGAGCGTCAGCCGGCTGGTCGAGGTCCGGCGCAACCGCCTGCTCTCTGTCGGCCAAGCCCCCGAAACCAATTATGTCGACG
>CAZHWG010000224.1:0-3758 GCA_964535925.1 uncultured Sphingorhabdus sp. | reverse complement strand
ATATCATCGCGCCGGCAACCCCCGGGGGCACGAGGAGAGCATCATGACCCGTACCGTCCTGTCGTTCGCCGCCGCCGCGCTGATCGCGTCGACCGCACCACCCGCCACCGCGCAGCAACCCGCCGAGGTGCGCGTGACGCTGTCGAATTTCGACTTCTCCCCCGCGGTGGTTCGCGTGCCCGCCCACCAGCCGGTGACGCTGACGATCGTCAACGGCGCCAAGGGCGGCCACAATTTCGCCGCGCGCGACTTTTTTCGCGCGGCGACCGTCGCGCCCGCCGATGCCGCCAAGATCGACAAGGGCACGGTCGAAGTGCCCGGCCACGGCAGCGTGACGATCGCGCTGACGATCGACCAGCCGGGCCGCTACAAGCTCAAATGTTCGCACTTCCTCCACGCGTCGTTCGGGATGACGGGCGCGATCGTCGTCGAATAGTAGCCTTTTCCTCGCTTCGGCGCTCCCCCGAACCCCAGGCCGGGAACCCGGGTACGGTTTGGCTCGTTTTGCGGCGTGTAGGTAATTAGGAAGGAGATATCCGATGAAAAACCTGATGATCGCCGCCGCCGTGATGTGCGCGCCCGTCGCGCTGCTGGCGCAAACCACCGAAATCGACGGATCGATGCAGGATACGACGGTCGAAATGACCGCCGAACAGCAGGCGATGTACGATGCCTGGCCGGTCGAGCGGCGCACGACGTTCGACGCCTGGCCCCCGGAATACCGTATCTATTACTGGACCCTGTCGACCCCGCAGCGGACCGCCTATTGGGTGCTGACCGACGAGCAGCGCGCCAAGGTCGCGGCGATGACGCCCGAGCAGCGGACCGCCGCCTGGGTTCAGATCCAGAAGCAGATGGAGGCCGATACGCCGCCGCCGCCCGACGCGATGGCGCGCAACGCCCCCGCCGCGCCGAGCGGCCCGGCCTATCGCGCGCCCGCGCCCGCGCCTTCGGACATCAAGCCGCCGCTGTGCAGCAAAACGCTGCAGGACAACTGCATGAACCCGTCCGAAGCACCGCGCGGTTACAAGCCCGCGACGTAACGCTTCGGCGATAGTCCCTCGGGACGAAGAACGACGCGACCGGAGACCACGGTTTCCGGTCGCGTTGTCGTTTGCGCCTGGCGGTCGTCAGGCGCCGCGCAAGAGGTGCAGCCGCGCGCGGCCGACGTCGCGGACCGCATCGATGGTGAAACCGACAACCTCGACCGTCTCGCTGCGCGCGGTCTCGATCGCGATCCAGCTCGCCGGGCCGAACCAGCCGAAGCGCAACAGCCGGTCGAGCGCGACGGCGCCCGCGCCGGTGGTGTAGGGCGGATCCATCATCACGAGGTCGAGCGGCTGCGGCTGCGCGGGCAGCGCGAGGACCGACTGGCGCACGACGCGCGATCGCGGCGCTGCGCCGAGTTTCGCGATGTTGCGGTCGAGCGCGGCGAGCGCGTCGCGGTCCTGCTCGACGAACTGGCACGAGGCGGCGCCGCGCGACAGCGCCTCGAGCCCGAGCGCGCCCGAGCCGGCGAACAGGTCGGCGACCGCGAGGCCATCGAAGCTGCCGAGACGGCTGACCAGCATCGAAAACAGCGTTTCGCGCGTCCGGTCGGCGCTGGGGCGCGTCGTGTCGCCCTTGGGCGCGACGATCGCGCGTCCGCGCCAGTCGCCCGAGATGATCCTCACGGCTTGGGCGTCTTCTTGGTCTCGGCCTTCGCCTTCTTGGTCAGCGAGCCGATGAAGCGTTCGAGATCGTGCGGCGGCACTTCGGTCAGCGCGCCCGGCGGTGCGTCACCGAGCGTGAAGGGACCGTAGCGCGTGCGGATGAGGCGGCTGACCTTGAGCTCGAAATGTTCGAGCACCTTGCGCACCTCGCGGTTCTTGCCCTCGGTGAGCGTCATTTCGACCCACTGGTTGCGCCCGGTGCGGCGTTCGAGATTGGCATTGATCCGGCCGTAGTTCACGCCGTCGATCGTGATCCCCATCATCAGCCCTTCGAGCTGCTGCTGGCTGACGGTGCCGAAGGCGCGCGCGCGATAGCTGCGCTCGACGCCGTTGGCGGGCAGTTCGAGATGGCGTTTCAACTCGCCGTCGTTGGTCAGCAGCAACAGCCCCTCGGTGTTGAGATCGAGTCGGCCGACGGGCATCAGCCGGGGGAGCTTGTCGGCAGGGTCCCAGCCCTTGGGCGGGAGGCGATCGTAGATGGTCGGGCGACCGCCGGGATCGCGCGCGGCGGTGAGCACGCCCGAAGGCTTGTGGAACAGGAACAGGCGCGGCGGTTCGATCGCGCCGACGCGGTTGCCGTCGACGGTGATCCCGGCGAGGTCGGTGACGAGCGTCGCGGGGGTGTCGAGCACCTCGCCGTGGATCGCGATGCGTCCATCGGCGATCATTCGTTCGACGTCGCGACGCGAGCCGACGCCGGCGCGCGCGAGGATTTTGGCGATCCGCTGCGGCTCGCCGGGCTTGGCCTGCTTATGGACGATGCGCGGGCCGCGCGGGATGCCGCGCGGTTGCGGCTTGCGGTTCTTGCGCGGGCCATGCGGCGAGCCGCCCGAGGGCGGGCGGTTCGAGGGTGGGCGGGTTTTGTCGGTGGGCATCGGGGATGCTTTCGCTTGGGGGTCGATGGGCAGCGGCTCTCGCCGTGGCGGATTTTTGCATCGGCTGGCCGGACCAATGGAACGGCTGCGTTACAATTGCGTATGTAGTTGTGGGAAGCCGATGCCGCAGACGGGAACAGACATCAATGATTTTCAAACGGCGCCAGCCCCGGATCAAGCGCTTGCTGATCGTCGAGGACGAGGCACTTGTCGCCTTCGACAACGAATATTTCCTGAAAGCCGCGGGCTATGAGATCCTCGCCACGGTCGATACCGCCGAGGCGGCGATCGCCGAACTGGGCGGGCTGACCGACCTCGTCGTGCTCGACGTCAACATCTCGGGCGAGCGCGACGGGATCGACGTCGCCAAGGCGGCCCGCGACATGGACATTCCCGTCATCTTCGTCACCGGTGCCTGCCCCCAACATGCCCGGAGCTATGCGATGGGCTGCCTCGCCAAGCCTTACAACGACCGCGACCTCGTCGCGTCGATCAGGGCGCTCGACCGCGTCATCGCGGGCGAGAAGGTCGGCAATATTCCCGGTGGCCTGACGCTGTTCGGCGAAGAAGACGAGGCAGCGGACGCGAAATAAGGCCGGTCGGCGTCAAAGACGCTGGCCTTGGGAGAAATCGCCGCTAGTCTCCCCCGTCAAACGTGAGCGGGGGAAGCAAGGCATGATCGAGCAGACCAAACGTCGCACCTGGTGGGACGGCGTCCGGCCCTCTGCCGAGCCCGCCCCGCTGGCGGCGCTGTTCCTCGGTATCTCGTCGGGCTTTCCGTTCGCGATGATCGCGGCGACGCTGTCGACGCGCCTCGCCGAGGCGGGGATCGAGAAATCGACGGTCACCGCGTTCGCGCTCACCTTCCTTGCGTATAATTTCAAATGGCTGTGGGCGCCGGTCATCGACGCGGTCAGGTTGCCGCTGCTCGGGCGAATCGGCCAGCGCGTTTCATGGCTGATCTTTACCGGACTGCTCGTGATGGCGAGCGTGATCTATCTCGGTTCGCTCGACCCGACGACGCATATCGGCGCGGTCGCGGTCGCCGCGATCATGGTCGGCATTGCCGGTGCGACCTTCGACATCGTCATCGACGCCTATCGCATCGAGCTGCTCGAGCCGCGCCAGCTCGGCGTCGGCTCCGGCATGAGCCAATATGGCTGGCGCATCG
>CAZHWG010000223.1:0-3782 GCA_964535925.1 uncultured Sphingorhabdus sp. | reverse complement strand
CTTCGTCGAGCCGGGCGAAAGCATCGAGGAGGCGGTCGGGCGCGAACTATTCGAAGAGGCGGGAGTGGTCGCTGAGACGGTCGATTACATCGCCAGCCAACCATGGCCCTTCGCCTCGTCGCTGATGATCGGTTGCATCGCCGATGTTGCCGATCCTGCGCTGACGCTCGATACTAGGGAAGTCGATGCGGCGATCTGGGTCACGCGCGAAGAGGTCGCGGCGGCATTGGCGGGCGAAGAGGACGCGCGCTTCCTCGCACCCCCGCCGATCGCGATCGCGCGAACCTTGCTGGAGACTTGGGTGGGATAGTCCCTGGCACGCGCCGATTACCGTCGATAGTCAAGCTAGGTTGCAGCGGACTACCCACCTTAGTCATGCCAATACGAGCTGGCATGGAGCGTTTTGCCCTGACGCTGGCTAGACCAGTGCCAATTTGCTCAACTCCTTGAGCACGTGAGCGGGAATCGCGGCGATATCATCGATGTCGCCGTCGAAGTCCTTGGGCGCGTCGCTCGCCTTGAGATAGCGCCAGCCCTGATGCGCGCGCTTGGGTTTGGGCTGGACCGGGACCAGGCGCGGTTCGAGGACGATATAGGTCTTGCCGTCGGGGGTGTCTTCGAAGGCGACGATCTTGCTGCGGCCGACGATCTGGTGCGCGAGGATCCAGTAAAGCGAGCCGCCGATCATTTCGCGGTACCGCTTGGGCCGATAGCGCGTCGTCAGCCTGAAATCGCTTCGACTATCGTACCAACTTGCCAGATCGTCCCAGCTTGTGGCGCCATAGGCGATCTTGGTCATGTGGAGCGGCATTGCTCTTATCTGGTCACGCGGGCCGTGCTGCACAAGCGCAATGCGTGTGCCGGGCGACGATCAATCGTCGCGTTGGGTGAGCCGTTCAACTTCGCGCGTGACGATCCGTTCGACGACGCTTGGCAGATGCTCGTCGAGCCACGCCTTGAGCATCGGTTTCAGGCTTTCGCGGACGAGGTCGTCGATCGTGGTCGGTGTCGCGGCAGCGGCGGTCGGCGCTTCGTGGCCGATCTGCCGCAGCGAAGCGAGCGTCTGGCGGCTCGCCGCGAGCGCGTCGGACGACAGCATCGTTGCGTCATCGTCGACTATGTTGTCGGCCGGCTGCGGTGCTGCCTGATCGGCTGGCTCGTGGAATTCGGAGGCCTGTGTCAACTCGAGCGGTTCGTCGCCGACCGATGCGGGAGGGGTATCGTCGATGACACGCGTCGCATCCTCGCGTTCGATGACGCGGCGGATTGAGGACAAGATGTCCTCCATTGACGGCTCTTTGGACATATCGCCCATAATACTCCCCTATGGTTAACGCTTGTTAGCGCGCGCGCTAAGGGGAGGGAAGCCTATTGTGGTGAAGGGGTCGGACGTGTCGAGGGGGCGATGTCGCCATTAACATGGGCATCTTGCGCCGGTGTGCTGACCGTACTGGTTGCCTGCGGAACGGGTGCGGGATCCTGGCCCCAGTCCCAGATCTTGTTGCGAACCCGTTCGTAGTTGAGCTGCGGATCGTAGAGTGCGCCGCCGTCGAGGCCGAGATCCTGCGCTTCAGCCTTGCCCATTGCGGCGAGCAAGGTGAAGGCGGCGACATAGGCGTCGCGTCGCGCGCTGACCAACGTCACTTGCGCGTTGAGATATTCCTGTTCGGCGTTGAGGATGTCGAGGATCGTCCGGTTGCCGACGCTGTTTTCGGCGCGGACGCCTTCGAGGCTCAGCTGGGCGGCGTCCGAGGCGACCTGCGCCGATTGGATGACCTGCAGCGATGCCTGCCAGCTGGCATAGGCCGAACGCACCTGTGCGACGACCGAGCGCTCGGTCTCGACGAGCCGCTCCATCGATTGCGACGAACGGGCTTGCGCCTGGCGGACCTGCGCGGCGGGGCGACCGCCCTGGAAGATTGGGATCGTCGCGGTTACGCCAGCCGAACCCGTCGTCTGGCTTTGTGCGAAGCTGACGCCCGGAGTGTTGCTGCCGATCGTGCCGAGATAGTTCACATAGCCGGTCTGGCCGGTCAGTGAGACCTGCGGCAGTTTGGCCGCCTGCGCGACGCGAATGTCATAGCGCGTCGCGTCGACCGTGATCTGCGCCGCCTCGATATCGGGATTGTCGGCGAGCGCGATTGTCACCGCTTCCTGCGGCGATGCGGGCAGGCCCGGCAGCGGCGGCGGCGGCTGAAGGTCGTCGGGGGTGTCGCCGATGATCTGGATATAGCGCTCGCGGCTCGCGATCAGGCGCGACTCAGCAGTCTGTAACTGGCTGCGCGCGGTGGCGAGACGCGATTCGGACTGGGCGACATCGGTCCGAGTCAGGTCGCCGATCTCGAACCGGTCGCCGGTCGCCTGGCGATTGACGCCAAGGACATCGACATTGCTGCGGTTGAGCGCGACGAGCGCCTGATCGCGGATGACGTCCATATAGGCGGCGACCGCTTGGCTGAATATGGCGGATTCGGTTGCCCGCAGATTGGCCTGGCCCGCTTCGACGCGCTTTTCGGCGGCGTTGACCGCGTTCTTGACCGCGCCGCCCTGATAGATCGGGATGCTGATCTGCGGTCCGATCGACAGCGCCCGGTCGGGCGAGGAGAAACTGTTCGACGATTGCAGGACGTATTCGGTGTAGCTGCCCTGGACGCCGACGTTGGGAAGGCCATTGGCGCGCGCCAGTGGCACGGTCTCGTCGGTCACGCGTTGGCCGGCGCGGGCACCGGTCAGGGTCGGGTTGTTCTCATACGCTTTGGCGAGCGCGTCGCGCAGCGTGTCGGCGCTGGCAACGGCGGGCAAGGCAAGCGCAACAAGGGCGGTGCCGGCAAGAAGGGGAAAGCGCATAGGGTTGTGTCTCGCTCAGCTAAAAGTGAAATGACGGGCGTGGTCGAACCCGGGTAACGATACAGCCTCGACATCGCTCAGCGGCATCACCGCGATCGCCCCGTCGCTCGCTTCGCCGCGCGCAATACGGGCGACGCCGCGGTCGTCGAGCGCGGTCACCAGCCGACCGCCAGGTGCCAACTGCGTGGTAAACGTGTCAGGAATATGTTGGACTGCACCATCGATAATGATCAGCGAATAGGGCGCCGCCTTGGCCCAGCCGGCCGCAAGCGGACCGCGGACTAGCGTGACATTGGCGAGATCGCCGAGCGTCTCGGCCGCGCGATCGGCCAGCATGTCGTCGCTTTCGAGCGCCACTACGTTGGTCGTCAGCCGCGCGAGGATCGCGGCAAGGTACCCCGTCGCCGCGCCGACGATCAGGACATGGTCGTCGATGCGCACGTCGGCAGCGACGAGCATCTGCCCAGTGGTCAGTGGCGGATTGAGGCTGCGGCCGTTGCCGAGCGGGATTGCGCGGTCGGTATAGGCGACGCGGGCGCGATCGGCGGGGACGAAGTCCTCGCGCGCGACATTGGCCATCGCCGCGACGATTGCGCGATCGGTGACGTCGGAGGGGCGTAGCTGGCTGTCGACCATCGCCCGACGCATGGCGGTGAAACTCTCGGCTTCCAGGGGGGCGTTCGGTGTCGACATGGGGCCTCTGTACCTTCCTCTTTACTGTATTGCAATACCAATACACTGCGACGAATCAATACGCCCTCGGCGCACTCTCGGGCGCGTTACAGCGTGGTGCTGCCAACGCCAACCGCCGATGGCGCTAAACGCGCGAAACGCGGTTGACTTTGCGCCGCGCGGCTCACAGATGCTCGGGTCCGCGTACCGGGGCCCGATGGCGGAGTGGTTACGCAGAGGACTGCAAATCCTTGCACGCCGGT
>CAZHWG010000222.1:0-3812 GCA_964535925.1 uncultured Sphingorhabdus sp. | reverse complement strand
CCGTCGGCGTTGAAGATCCGCATTTTCAGGTCTGCGACGCTGCTGGGTTCGAGCAGGACGAGCTGGTCGCAGCCGATGCCGGTGTGGCGATCGGCGATCGCGCGGGCACGCGCGCGGGTCATCGCGACCGGTGCGTCACGCGCGTCGATAACGACAAAGTCGTTGCCGAGGCCATGCATTTTGATGAAACGGTCCGCCATAGCGGGCATTTAGGAAGCTGGGGCGGGCAAGTCCACGTGTTTAGCGCCGCACGCGCCGATCAGCCCGCCTTGCGGATGACGCTGGCAACGCGCGGGATATCGCCCTGGTCGAGCGCGCCGGTGCCCGCGGTGCCTTGGCCGAAGTCGCCCGAGGCTTGTCCATCGGCAAAGGTCGCATGGCCAAGTTCGGCCAGCAGCTTTTGCGTTGCTACGATGCCCATCGGCCGCCCGAAGTGCCAGCCCTGGCCCTTGCTGCAGCCCATTTCGACGAGCATCTGACCGATCTCTTCGGTCTCGATACCCTCGGCGGTGACGGGCATGTTGAGCGTTTCGCCGAGCTTGACGATCGCGCTGACGATCGCCGCGCTATCGGCGGTTTCTACCATTGAGGTGACAAAGCTGCGATCGATCTTGATCCGGTCGAACGGCAGCGCGCGCAAATGCGCGAGGCTCGAATAGCCGGTGCCGAAATCGTCGAGGCTAACCTGGATTCCCTGGTTCTTGAGGCTCGCGACGATCGACTGGGCGAGGCCGAGATTCTCGAACAACGAGGTTTCGGTGATCTCGATTTCGAGCCGGTGCGCGGGAAAACCCGTCTCGGCGAGCAGCTTGACGATTTTCTGCGCAAGCCACGGGTCCTTGAGCTGTGCGGGTGATATGTTGACCGAGATCGTCAGCTTGTGGTCCCAGGTCTTTGCTGCCTCGAGCGCCTGGCGCATGACCGACAGCGACAGGTCGGAGATCAGGCCCGATTCCTCGGCGATAGGGATGAAAATCTCGGGCGATACCAGCCCGAAGGTCGGCGAACGCCAGCGGGCCAGCATTTCGAAGCCCTCGAGCCGACCCGAAGCGAGATCGACCTGCGGTTCGAAAAAGGGTTCGAACTCGCCGCGCGGGATACCGCTGCGGACACCCTGTTCGAGATCGTTGCGGCGGTGCAGCTCGCTCTCCATCTCGTCGGAAAACCAAGCATAGCAGTTCTTGCCACGGTCCTTGGCGGCGTACATCGCGATATCGGCACGGCGCATCAGCGTGCTGATTGATGTCGCTTCGCTGCCAAGTTCGGCGATACCGAGCGAGGTGCTAATCGCAACATGGAGATTGTCGTGGTTCATCGGCTGGGCGAGCGCCGAGACGAGGTTTTCGGCGAGTGTTTGGGGACTCTCGGACTCGGCCGGGTCGACGACAAAGACGCAGACGAATTCGTCGCCGCCCAGGCGTGCCTTCAGGGTGGCATCGGGCATGACCTGGTCGATGCGTTGGGCGGCGATCTTGAGGACGGCGTCGCCAGCGGCATGGCCATAGACGTCGTTGACGTTCTTGAACTGGTCGAGGTCGAGCATGAACACGGCGACCTGCTGACCCTCGCGCTCGGCGGCGGCGATCATCTTGGCGGCATGGGCGCCGATCGAGCGACGATTGTCGAACCCGGTCAGCGGGTCGGTATTGGCGACGTGCCACGCGCGCTGTTCGGCGTCGCTGCGCACGGCATATTCGGATTGCAGGTCGCGATAGCGCCGCCAGCCGAAGATGATCAGTGCGATGTTGAGGATCACCGCGGCGCTCAGCGCGCGATCGGTTCCGCCGGCATAGCCCGACAGCGTCTGGATGATGGAGGTGAAGACCGTGCTGCCGGTCCCGACGAACAGGATGATTGCGGCGACCACGATCCCGCCGGCGACGAAATCGGTCTGAGGCGCGCTCGGGCGCTCGCTCCGTTCGTCGTTGGGCAGGTCGAATTCATTGTACAAAGGCTCGATCATGGTCTCGCTTTCCCCAACGTCAGTTTTCCCGATAACGCGCCGGGGTAAGTTTTGAGTTAATAGTCCGCGTGACGGACGCGCTTTGGGCGCTTGCAAAATCGCCCGATCGGGGCTATCGGACGCGGCAATGTCCGGGATGCCGGGCAAGCAAAGTCAGTACGTGTTGGTTTCCACGCGTCCAAGGACGACCGCTGGTCGGCGAGGTTTCGCCCACCGGCGCTTTTTCGTTTGGACCCGGAATTCGACGCGAAACCGGCGGAAGGAACGAACGATGTTCGACAGTTTGAGCGATCGGTTAGGCACCGTTTTCGACCGTTTGCGCGGCCGTGGCGCCTTGAACGAGGCCGATGTGCGCGGCGCGATGCGCGAAGTGCGGATCGCCTTGCTCGAAGCCGACGTCGCGCTGCCCGTCGTACGCAGCTTCGTCGAACAGGTCACCGAGCTCGCGGTCGGCCAGGACGTGTTGCGCTCGGTCACGCCGGGCCAGATGGTCGTCAAGATCGTCCATGACGGGCTGGTCGAGATGCTCGGTTCGCAATCGTCCGAACTCGATATCGACGTCACCCCACCCGCGGTCGTGATGATGGTCGGCCTACAGGGTTCGGGCAAGACGACGACGACGGCGAAGATCGCCAAGCGATTGAAGGACAAGCAGAACAAGCGCGTCCTGATGGCGTCGCTCGACGTCAATCGGCCCGCCGCACAGGAGCAGCTCGCAACGCTCGGCACCCAGATCGATGTCGCGACGTTGCCGATCGTCGCCGGGCAGATGCCGGTCGATATCGCCAAGCGCGCGTTGCAGTCTGCCAAGCTGCAGGCGTTCGACGTCGTCCTGCTTGATACCGCGGGCCGGCTCCATGTCGACCAGCAGTTGATGGACGAAATGCAGGCGGTGGCGCGGATCGCGACGCCGACCGAAATGCTGCTCGTCGTCGACAGCCTCGCCGGGCAGGACGCGGTCCAGGTTGCGCAGAGCTTTTCCGAACAAGTCGCGCTGACCGGCGTCGTGCTGACGCGGATGGACGGCGATGCGCGCGGCGGCGCGGCGCTGTCGATGCGCGCGGTTACCGGCAAGCCGATCAAGTTCGCCGGCGTCGGTGAAAAGCTCGACGCGCTCGAGATATTCGATCCCAGCCGCGTTGCCGGACGCATTCTCGGCATGGGCGACGTCGTCAGCCTGGTCGAACGCGCTGCCGAGACGATCAACCAGGAAGACGCCGAGGCGATGGCGGCGAAGATGGCCAAGGGCCAGTTCGACCTCAACGACCTTCGCATGCAGCTAAAGCAGATGGCGCAGATGGGCGGCCTTGGCGCGCTCGCGGGCATGATTCCGGGAATGAAGAAGGCGCAGGCGGCGATGGCGCAGGGCGGCGTCGACGACAAGATGCTCGTCCACATGGACGCGATGATCGGGTCGATGACGCCCAAGGAACGCGCCGCGCCGCAGATCATCAATGCCAAGCGCAAGATCCGCATCGCCAAGGGGTCGGGAACGACGGTGCAAAGCGTCAACCGCCTCTTGAAAATGCACAAGGACATGGCGACCGCGATGAAGAAGATCCGCAAGATGGGCGGGCTCAAGGGACTCGCCGGGATGCTCGGCAAGGGCGGCATGGGCGGCGGCGCGATGGGCGGCCTCGGCGGCCTGCTCGGCGGCGGGGGCGGGATGCCGCAACTGCCCGGCGGGATGGATAAATTCAAGAAGTAGCAATCGGTTAATCGTTCAATCTCAATTCGTTCTAGTTCGTTTCAAAGGAAAATATCATGGCAACCGTAATTCGTCTTTCGCGTGGTGGCTCGAAGAAGCGCCCTTATTACAAGATGGTCGTCGCCGATTCGCGCAGCCCGC
>CAZHWG010000221.1:0-3825 GCA_964535925.1 uncultured Sphingorhabdus sp. | reverse complement strand
GGACTTGCCCCCCATGTTCGGGCCCGAGACGAGCCAGAGACGCGAATCGGGCGACAGGCTGCAATCATTCGCGACGAAGCGCTCGTTGCGGGTTGCCAGTGCGGCCTCGACAACGGGATGGCGGCCGCCCTCGATCTCGAGACACGGCGCGTCTGCGAACGACGGCCGCGTCCAGCCGCCCTCGACCGCGCGGACCGCGTGGCCTGCGGCGACGTCGAGCCGGGCGAGCGCATCGGCGGCGGCGGTGATGCGGTCCTTTGTGGCGGCGACCTCGCCGAGCAGCTCCTCGAGGTGCGCCTGCTCCGCCGCGAGCGCATGCCCCCCCGCCTGTGCGACCTTCATCGCCTCTTCGTGCAGCGCGGGCGCGTTGAAGCGGACGACGCCGGCGAGCGTCTGGCGATGGGTGAAGCCCGAATCGGCCGCCATCAAACGGTCGCCGTGCTTGGCGGGCACTTCGACATGGTATCCGAGTACCGCATTGTGCTTGATCTTGAGGCTGGCGATGCCGGTGGTCTCGCGATAACCCGCCTCCAGCGCGGCGATCGCTCGGCGAGCATCACCCGAGGTCGCACGCAACGCGTCGAGCGCGGCGTCGTAACCCTCGGCAATGAAACCGCCGTTCTGGCTCTCGGTCGGCGGGCTGGGCACCAGCGCGCGCGTCAGCGTATCGACCAGCGCGCCATGGCCGTCGAACGCGGGAAGCAGCGCATCGAGCAGCGCCGGGCGGTCGGCAGCCAGCGCGAGCCGCTCGCGCAGCAGGCGCGCGCCGCCGAGTCCGTCGCGGATCGCGCCGAGATCGCGGGGCGACCCTCGCGAGGCCACGATGCGGCCGAGCGCGCGGGCGATGTCGGGGAGCGACCTCAACGTATCGCGCAAGGCAATGCGCAGGCCTTCGTCGTCGTGAAGCCATTGCACCAGCGCCAGCCGGTCCTCGATCGCGGCGCGGTCCATCAGCGGCGCCGACAGGTCGGCGGCGAGCAGCCGAGCGCCCGCGCCGGTGACGCTGCGGTCGATACAGGCGAGCAGGCTGCCGGCGCGGCTGCCCGACTGGCTGCGGGTGATCTCGAGGCTTTCACGCGTGGCCGCGTCGATCAGCATGTGCGCCGCGCGCCGCCGCTGGACCGGTGGGCGCAGGAGCGGCAGCGTGCCGCGCCCGGCATGGTCAAGATAGGCGACGAGACCGCCCATCGCGGCGCATTCGGCGCGGCTGAAATCGCCGAACCCGTCGAGCGTCGCGACGCCGAACAGCGCCTTGAGCGCCGCCTCGCTCTTGCCGCTGTCGAAGCTCGCCGTCGGGCGTGCGCAAAGCAGCGCAGGATCGATCATCCGCTCGAACGGCGATCCCTCGGCGACGATCACTTCGGAGGGACCAAGGCGCGCAAGTTCGGCGTCGATCTCGCTCGCGGCCACCTCTCCGACCTCGAACGTCCCGGTCGAGATGTCGGTGGCGGCAAGCGCGCAGCCCCCCGATGCTTCGGCAATCGCGACGAGCCAGTTCGACGCGCGCGCGTCGAGCAGCGCGTCCTCGGTCAGCGTGCCCGCGGTGACCAGCCGGACGATGTCGCGCGCGACGAGCGTCTTCGATCCGCCGCGCGCCTTGGCCTCGGCGGGGGTCTCGACCTGTTCGGCGATCGCGACGCGGTGGCCGCCCTTGATGAGGCGGGCGAGATAGCCCTCGGCGGCATGGACCGGCACACCGCACATCGGCACCGGTGCGCCGTCATGCTCGCCGCGGCTGGTCAGCGCGATGTCGAGCGTCTCTGCCGCCGCGACCGCGTCGTCGAAGAACAGTTCGAAAAAATCTCCCATGCGGTAGAACAGCAGGCAGTCGGGCGCTTGGCGCTTGAGCGCGAAATACTGCACCATCATCGGCGTCGGGGCGCCGCTCGCGTCGCTGCGTTTCGCCGATGTTCGCGCTTTTGCCATAGCGGCCTGCGATAGCGATGCGACGCGCCCACGCCAAGCCGCGATCCCCGTGCGCCGATCGGACGGGCGCACGCTTGTCTCTTCCCCGCCGCTACGGCTAAGGCGGACGCCAACCAAAAGGACTGACCATGGCCGACGATATCGAGTTTTCCGACCGCGAGGCGCTCTTGTTCCACTCGCAGGGACGGCCGGGCAAGATCGAGATCATCGCGTCGAAGCCGATGGCAACGCAGCGCGACCTCAGCCTCGCTTATTCTCCCGGCGTCGCGGTCCCGGTCCAGGCGATCGCCGACGATCCATCGGCGGCGTACGACTACACCGCCAAGGGCAATCTCGTCGCGGTGATATCGAACGGCACCGCGATCCTCGGCATGGGCAATCTCGGCGCGCTGGCCTCGAAGCCCGTGATGGAGGGCAAGGCGGTCCTGTTCAAGCGCTTCGCCGATGTCGATGCGATCGATATCGAGGTCGATACCGAGGACGTCGACAAGTTCGTCGAGTGCGTCGCCCTGCTCGGTCCCAGCTTCGGCGGGATCAACCTCGAAGATATCGCCGCGCCGTCGTGCTTCATCATCGAGCAGGCGCTGCGCGAACGCATGAACATCCCGGTCTTCCATGACGACCAGCACGGCACCGCGATCATCACCGCGGCGGGGCTGATCAATGCCTGCCACCTGACCGGACGCGATCTCAAGGACGTCAAGCTCGTCGTCAACGGCGCGGGCGCGGCGGCAATCGCGTGCACCGAGCTGATCAAGGCGCTCGGCGTCTCGGGCGACAACGTCATCATGTGCGATCGCGAGGGCGTCATCTACAAGGGCCGCGAAGGCGGCATGGACCAGTGGAAATCGGCGCACGCCGCCGAAACGCAGGCGCGCACGCTCGAAGACGCGCTCGACGGCGCCGACGTCTTCCTCGGGCTGTCTGCTGCCGGCGCGCTCAAGCCCGAATGGGTTATGAAGATGGCCAAGGCGCCGATCATTTTCGCGATGGCCAATCCCGATCCCGAGATCACCCCGCCCGATGCGCGCGCGGCGCGACCCGACGCGATCATCGCCACCGGTCGGTCGGACTTTCCCAACCAGGTCAATAATGTGCTTGGTTTTCCCTTCATCTTCCGCGGCGCGCTCGATGTCCGCGCGACGACGATCAACGAGGAAATGAAGATCGCCGCGGCGCACGCCATCGCCCAGCTCGCACGCCAGCAGGTGCCCGAAGAAGTCGCGCGTGCGTACGGGGGCCGCGCGCACAGCTTCGGCCCCGAATACATCATTCCCGCGCCGTTCGACCCGCGGCTGATGGAGGTCGTCCCCGCCGCGGTCGCGCAGGCGGCAATGGATTCGGGCGTGGCGCAGCGTGATATCCTCGACATCCCGGGCTATCGCCAGGTCCTCAAGGGACGGCTCAACCCGACCACCTCGGTGCTTACGCTGGCCTATGACGCGGCGCGCGCCAATCCCAAGCGCGTCGTCTTTGCCGAGGCCGAGGAAGAGGTCGTGCTGCGCGCGGCGATCCAGTTCAAGCAGGGCGGTTACGGCATTCCCGTTCTGGTCGGGCGTGAAGGCGTGCGCGACCAGCTGAAGGCGATGGGTGTCACCGATCCCGAATCGTTCGAGCTGCACAACAGCGTCAATTCGCCGCTGGTCCCCGAAATGGTCGAGACGCTGTACGAGCGCCTGCAACGGCGCGGCTATCTGCGCCGCGATGTCGAGCGGATGGTCAATCGCGACCGCAACATCTTCGGTGCGATGCTGCTCAAGCTCGGCGCCGCCGATGCGATGCTGACCGGCGTCACGCGGACCTATGCGCAGACGATGCGCGAGCTGCGCCGCGTGTTCGACCCCGATCCCGACCGCACCGCGTTCGGCATCCATGTCCTCGTCGGCCGGTCGCATACCG
>CAZHWG010000220.1:1527-3851 GCA_964535925.1 uncultured Sphingorhabdus sp. | reverse complement strand
GACACGAGGCGCAGCGAATGGCACGCCGAGCAGACTTCGCTATAGACCTGCAGGCCGCGCTGGAGTTGCTGCCTGTCGAACTTGCCGAACGCCCCGTCGCTGGCGAGCGCAAGCGAGCGCGGCTCTTGGTGGAATTCCTCAACCGCCGAATGCTCCGCCGCCTCGAAGGGAAGCGAACCGATGATCGAGAAGATCAGCGCGGAAACGAAGCCCAGGCCGACGATTATGCCAAAAAAACGAACCATGTGGAAAGCAGCTCCTGTCAGGCCTTAGCCGGCTCGGGATGGGCGGGGTTGGTCGCGCTGACGCCGACCGGGTGGGCTTCGTCGGCTTCGCCCGATAGCACCGCCTCGGTAATCGAATTGGGCATCGGCAAGGTCGTCTCGATGCGCGACAGGATCGGCACGATGATGAGGAAATGCGCGAAGTAATAGGCGGTGCAGATCTGGCTGGCGAGGATCGTCCAGTTCGACGGATGCGCCTGGCCGAGCCAGCCGAGGATGAGGACATCGACGATCAGCACCCAGAAGAACATCCGGTAGGTCGGGCGATACTTGGCCGAGCGCACCGGCGAGTTGTCGAGCCACGGCAGGAAGAACAGGATCAGGATCGAGCCGAACATCGCGATGACGCCCCATAGCTTCGCGTCGATCCACAGGAAGTTGCCGGTGAATGCCTTGAGGATCGCGTAGAACGGCAGGAAATACCATTCGGGGACGATGTGCGCCGGCGTCGAAAGCGGGTTGGCTGGGATATAGTTGTCGGGATGGCCCATGAAATTGGGCAGGAAGAAGGCCATGATCACAAATGCGATCAGGAACACGCCAAGTCCGAAGCCATCCTTCGCGGTATAATAGGGATGGAACGGAACGGTGTCGCTCTCGCTCTTCACCTCGACCCCGGTCGGGTTGTTCGAGCCGGGGATATGCAGCGCCCAGATATGCAGGATGATGACGCCAGCAATGACGAACGGCAGCAGATAGTGGAGCGAGAAGAAGCGGTTGAGTGCCGCGTTGTCGGGCGCGAAACCGCCGAGCAGCAGCTGGCGGATCGGCTCGCCGACAATCGGTATCGCGCTGAAGAAGCCGGTGATCACCTGCGCTCCCCAGAAGCTCATCTGGCCCCAGGGAAGGACATAGCCCATGAACGCGGTTGCCATCATCAGCAGGAAGATCACGACACCGAGCAGCCAGACCATCTCTCGCGGCGCCTTGTACGACCCGTAATAGAGGCCGCGGAACATGTGGATATAGACGACGATGAAGAAGAAACTGGCACCGTTCATGTGCATGTAGCGCAGCATCCAGCCCGAATTGACGTCGCGCATGATATGCTCGACGCTGTCGAAGGCGATGCCGGCGTTGGCGGCGTAATGCATCGCAAGGACGATGCCGGTGACGATCTGGATCGTCAGCGCGACGCCGGCGAGGACGCCGAAATTCCAGAAATAGTTGAGGTTGCGCGGCACCGGGTAGCCCGCGCCGATCGCGCCGTAGACCAGCCGCGGCAGCGGCAGTCGCTCGTCGATCCACTGCGTGAACCCGGATTTCGGCTTGTATTCTTCAGCCCAGGGAAAACTCATGTCGTCTGTCCTTAGCCGATCGTAATTTTGGTGTCGGTGTCGAATCTGTATTCGGGCACCACGAGATTGGTCGGCGCGGGCCCCTTGCGGATGCGCGCGGCAGTATCATAGGCCGAGCCGTGGCACGGGCAGAAATAGCCTCCGTACGCGCCCTTGTCCTCGCCTTCGGCCGCGCCGAGCGGGATGCAGCCGAGATGGGTGCAGACGCCGAGCGTGATCAGCCAGTTCTCCTTGCCCGGCTTGGTCCGCTCGGCGAGCGTCTGCGGATCGCGCAGTTCGCTCAGCGGGACGGCATTGGCCTCGGCCATTTCCTTGTCGGTCAGGTTGCGGATGAAGATCGGCTGCTTGCGCCAGCTGGTCTTGATCGACTGTCCGCGCTCGATCGCCGAGATGTCGACGTCGATCGACGCTTCGGCGAGCACGTCGGCGCTCGGGTTCATCTGGTTGACCAGCGGGAAAACGACCGCAACGGCACCGACGCCGGCAAAGCTCACCGCGGCGATGTTGAGGAAGTCGCGGCGGCGCACGCCGTCTTCGGTCACGCCGTCGTCATGCGGACTTTCAATCCCGGCGTTTGGTGCGGGTGCTGTCATCTAAGGGCCCTTGCCTTCGAAAATGCCGTCGAAAAATCGAGTCTAGCCATTGGTCGAACAGGGGATCGTCCAGCGCGGCGCCGAAGCGCGTCCAAACCGCCCCCTGCGGTGGTTTGGCCGCGTGATAGCGACCGCACCCGCGGTTGCCA
>CAZHWG010000220.1:0-1427 GCA_964535925.1 uncultured Sphingorhabdus sp. | reverse complement strand
AACCGCCCCCTGCGGTGGTTTGGCCGCGTGATAGCGACCGCACCCGCGGTTGCCAACTGCGAATTTGCCGCTTTTGCCGTGGCACCGACTCCTCTCGCACGTTGATCGCGTCGGCGCTATGGGAAGCGCGATGGAAATTGCCCTCTACCAGCCCGACATCGCCGGCAATGTCGGCGCGATGCTGCGCACTGCCGCGTGCTTTTCGGCACGAGTCCACATCATCGAGCCCTGTGGCTTTCCCTTTTCGATGCACGCGTTCCGGCGCACCGCAATGGATTATGCCGATGCGGTCGAGGTCATGCGCCACGCCGACTGGGCCGCATTCCACGACTGGGCGGAAGCGCAGCAACGCCGGCTCGTCCTGTTGACGACACAAGGCGGCGAATCGCTCTATGCCAGCGCATTCGGTCCCGCCGATGTGCTGTTGCTGGGGTCCGAAGGCGCTGGCGTGCCTGGCAGCGTGCACGATGCAGTCGCGTTGCAGATGCGAATCCCGATGGCAGCGGGCATGCGTTCCTTGAATGTCGGCGTCGCCGCTGGCATCGCGCTCGCCGAAGCGCTTCGACAGACCGGAGGATTGCCAAAATGACGCTCACGCTCGACCCGCAACAGGCGCAGGCGCGCAGCTGGTTCGAATCGCTGCGCGACCGGATCTGCGCCGAGTTCGAGAGCATCGAACGCGAGGCAGGCAGCGACGCCGCGTTCGAGTACGGCGCCTGGGACCGCGAGGCCGAAGGCATGGCCGTAGGAGACGGCGGTGGCGGCGTGCGCGGCGTAATGAAGGGCAAGGTATTCGAAAAGGTCGGGGTCAACGTCTCGACTGTCGGCGGCGAGTTTGCCCCCGAATTTGCCGCGAGCATCAACGGCGCCGACGAGGATCCGCGCTTTTTCGCGACCGGCATCAGCCTCGTCGCGCACATGGCCAATCCGCACGTCCCCGCTGTGCACATGAATACGCGCTTCCTGTGCACGACCAAGCGCTGGTTCGGCGGCGGCGCCGACCTCAACCCGCCGATCCCCTACGAAGACGACACCGCCGCCTTTCATGCCCGGCTGCGCGCGGCATGCGCGCCGTTCGGCCCCGAGCTCTACGATCGCTATGCCAAATGGGCCGAAGACTATTTCTATATCCCGCATCGCGGCGTCCAGCGCGGAGTCGGCGGGATTTTCTACGACCATCTCGAATGCCCCGACGAGCCCGCATTCGACCGCAACCTCGAATTCTCCAAGGCGGTCGGCGAGGCGTTTCTCGACGCCTATCCCGCGATCGTGCGGCGCCGCATGGGGCAGGAATTCACCCCCGAGGACCGGCGCAAGATGCTCGTCTGGCGCGGTCGCTATGCCGAGTTCAATCTCGTCTATGACCGCGGAACGCTGTTCGGGCTCAAGACCGGCGGCAATATCGACGCGATCCTGATGAGCCTGCC
>CAZHWG010000219.1:0-3856 GCA_964535925.1 uncultured Sphingorhabdus sp. | reverse complement strand
CAAGGCCGAAGCTGCTCCTGTGAAGGAAGCTGCTCCTGCCAAGGAAAAGGCTCCCGCCAAGGCTGAAGCGGCTCCTGCAAAGGAAGAAGCTCCCGCCAAGGAAGCGGCCAAGGTCGAGGCGCCTGCCGAAAAGGCTCCCGCCAAGAAGGCCGAAGCCAAGAAGGCGCCTGCCAAGAAGGCTCCCGCCAAGAAGGCCGACGACGCAAAGGCTGACGCCAAGCCCGCTGCCAAGAAGGCCGCGCCGAAAAAGGCCGCTGCCAAGAAGGCCGAGGCCTAACACCAGGATACGGGCGCGCGCGAATGCCGGATCGGCTCGCCGCGCGCCCGTTCGTTGCATCATTAATCGAGGAAAATTCCATGGCACAGATTACTGCCGCCTCCGTCAAGGAACTGCGCGAGCGCTCGGGCGCCGGCATGATGGACTGCAAGAAGGCGCTGTCGGAGAACGACGGCGACATCGAAGCCGCGATCGACTGGCTGCGCACCAAGGGCCTTGCCGCCGCCGCCAAGAAATCGAGCCGGACCGCTGCTGAAGGCCTGGTCGGGATTCTGACCGACGGCACCAGCGGCGCCACGGTCGAAGTGAACTCGGAAACCGATTTCGTTGCCAAGAACGACCAGTTCCAGGGCTTCGTCGCGGCGGTGACCAAGGTTGCGCTCGAACAGGGCAGCGACGACGTCGAAGCGCTCAAGGCCGCTGCCTATCCCGGTGGCGGCTCGATCACCGACAAGCTCAACGCGAACATCGCGACGATCGGCGAGAACCAGGCCGTGCGCCGGGTCGCCTGCCTGTCGGTCGATGAAGGCGCCGTGGTCGGTTACGTCCACAACGCTGTCGCGCCCGGCCTCGGCAAGATCGGCGTCCTCGTCGCGCTCGAAAGCAGCGCCGGCAGCGACGTTCTCGAACCGCTCGGCAAGCAGCTGGCGATGCACATCGCCGCGGCCAGCCCGTTGGCGCTCAACGGCGACGAACTTGACGCCGACCTGATCGCCCGCGAACGCGCGATTGCCGAAGAAAAGGCCGCCGAATCGGGCAAGCCTGCCGAGATCGTCAGCAAGATGGTCGACGGCGCGATGGCCAAGTTCCGCAAGGAAAACGCGCTGTTGTCGCAGATCTTCGTGATCGACAACAAGACGCCGATCGCCGAAGTCGTCGCCGCTGCGGGCAAGCAGGCGGGCGCATCGATCACGCTCACCAGCTACGTTCGCTTCCAGCTCGGCGAAGGCATCGAAAAGGCCGAGACCGATTTCGCTGCAGAGGTTGCCGCAGCCGTCGGCGCCAACTGATCGAAACGACCTTGCGCCGCCCCCGAGATTGACTCGGGGCAGGCGAAACAGCATGGCGTGCGCTCGACAAGGGCGCGCGCCATCGCTGTATTCAGCGCCGGCCGCAGCGCTCACCGAACCGCTGCCTGAGAGGATCCCGACCGTCGTGACGCGCCCCGCATTCAAACGCATCCTGCTGAAACTTTCGGGCGAGGCGCTGATGGGGCCGGGCCAGTTCGGCATCGATCCCGCCACCGTCGACCGCATGGCGGGCGAGATCAAGCAGGCCCAGGAAGTCGGCCACGAGATTTGCCTCGTCGTCGGCGGCGGCAACATCTTTCGCGGGCTCGCCGCGTCCGAACAGGGCTTCGACCGGACCAGCGCCGATTACATGGGCATGCTCGCGACGGTGATGAACGCGCTCGCGGTGCAGAACGCGCTCGAACGCGTTGGCGTCGATACGCGCGTCCTGTCGGCGATCCCGATGGCCAGCATCTGCGAACCGTATATCCGTCGTCGCGCGATGCGGCACATGGAAAAGGGCCGTATCGTCATCTTCGCCGCGGGCACCGGCAATCCCTATTTTACCACAGACACTGCCGCGGCGCTGCGCGCTGCCGAGATGGCGTGCGATGCATTGTTCAAGGGCACCAGCGTCGACGGCGTCTACGATGCCGATCCCAAGCGGGTCAAAGATGCCAAGCGTTACGATACCGTCACCTTCAACCGCGTCCTCACCGACAACCTGCGGGTGATGGATGCCAGCGCGGTCGCTCTGTGCCGCGAGAACGAAATTCCGATCGTCGTCTTCAACATCCGCGAAACGGGCAACCTTGCCCGCATCCTCGCGGGTGACGGGACCGCAACGATCGTCGTCAACGAGGAAAACGACCATGGCTAAATATGATTCCGCCGATCTCGAGCGCCGCATGAAGGGCGCCGTCGATTCGCTCCAGCACGACCTCAACGGGCTGCGGACGGGGCGCGCGAATACCTCGCTGCTCGATCCGATCACCGCCGACGTCTACGGCGCGCAGATGCCCTTGAACCAGATTGCCACCGTCTCTGCCCCCGAGCCGCGGCTGCTCTCGGTCCAGGTGTGGGACAAGGCGAACCTGACTGCGGTTGAAAAGGCGATCCGCTCGGCCGGTCTCGGGCTCAACCCCCTCACCGACGGCCAGCTGATTCGCCTGCCGATCCCCGACATGACCGAGGAGCGCCGCAAGGAGCTGTCGAAGGTCGCCGGCCAGTACGCCGAAAAGGCGCGCATCGCGGTGCGCAACGTGCGCCGCGACGGGATGGACAACCTCAAGGCCGACGAGGCCAAGAAGGAAATCTCCGAGGACGATCGCAAGCGGCTCGAGACCGAAGTCCAGAAGATGACCGACGCGACGATCGCCGACATCGACGCTGCGGCGACCGCGAAGGAACAGGAAATCATGGGCCGGTGAACTTGGCTTGCCCGGATTGTCTTGCCCAGCGGCACGAACATGGCTGACATTTCCATTCCCCGCCACGTCGCCATCATCATGGACGGCAATGGCCGCTGGGCGAAGCGTCGCCATCTGCCGCGCGCGGCGGGGCACAAGGCGGGCGTCGAAGCGGTCCGCAAGACCGTCCGCGCGGCCAAGACGCTCGGGCTCGAGGCGCTGACGCTCTACGCCTTTTCGAGCGAGAACTGGAAACGCCCCGAGGACGAGATTTCTGACCTGATGGGGCTGATGAAGCGCTTCATCCTGTCCGATCTCGACAAGTTCGCGCAAGAGGACGTCAAACTCCACATTATTGGCGATTACAGTGCCTTCAATCCCGACGTCGTCGCGCTGATCGACGACGCGCTCGAACGCACTTCAGGCAACAAGTCGACGACGCTCGCGGTCGCGCTCAATTATGGATCGCAGGACGAAATCACGCGCGTCGCGCGCAGCCTCGCCGCCGCTGCCGCCGCGCGGACGATCGATCCCGCGAGCATCGACGAGGCGATGGTCGCCGCGCGGCTCGATACCGCTGACCTGCCGCCGCTCGACCTCGTCATCCGTACCTCGGGCGAACAGCGCCTGTCGAATTTCCTGCTTTGGCAGGCGGCCTATGCCGAACTGTATTTCACCGATGTGCTATGGCCCGATTTCGACGGCGATGCGCTCAAGGCCGCGCTCGACTGGTTCGCAAGCCGCGAACGCCGTTTTGGAGGGCGCTAGATGAGCGACGACGCAGCCAAGACAGGCGAGGCGATAAGATCCGATCTCGGTGTGCGCGCGGCGTCGGCGGTGGTGATGATCGCCGTCGTGGGCCTCGCGATCTGGGCCGGCGGGTTGGTCTTTACCGCGTTCGCCGCCGCGGTCGCTCTCGGCGTGCTGTGGGAATGGAACCGGCTGGCTGGAATGATCGCGCAAAGTGGCGCCGAACGCGTGCTGTGGCTGCTCGCCGGAATTGTTTACGTTGGCGCTGCTGTTGCCGCGCTCGTCCTGTTGCGCGAATTCGACCACGGAATGCTGCTTGTCGGCGGCCTGATCGCGCTCGTCGCGGCGATCGACATCGGTGCCTATGCCGCTGGGCGAACCTTTGGCGGACCCAAGATCGCGCCGTCGAT
>CAZHWG010000218.1:0-3860 GCA_964535925.1 uncultured Sphingorhabdus sp. | reverse complement strand
GCGGCTTGACGTCGACTCGGTCGAACTGCGCGGGGGCACCGCACCGGGCGACACATGGGCGCGCGATGATGCTACCTATGCGGGTTTCGTTGCCGACCTCGCCGCCGACGATGCCGCGCAACTGCTGGCGATCCCGCGCAAACAACGTGCCGAGGTGCGCAAGTCGCTCGACGGATCGCTTACGGTCGGCCGCGGTGGCGATCGTGACGAAGGCGCGGCGCATTATGCGGTTTATGCCGAATCGGTGCGCAATCTGGGGACCCCGGTCTTTCCCCGATGTCTCTTCTCAGCAGTTCTAAAGCTATTCGGCGAAGAAGCTGATATTCTTACCATTTATGATGGCAGAAATCCCGTCGCGAGCGTCCTCAGCCTGTACCATCGCGGCACCGTCATGCCCTATTGGGGCGGCGGAACCGCTGCTGCACGAAGCCTGCGCGCCAATGAGCGCCTCTATTACGAGCTGATGCTCCACGCGCGGCGACGCGGCTGCACGCGCTTCGATTTCGGCCGCTCGAAGCTCGGCACCGGCGCCTATACGTACAAGAAGAACTGGGGCTTCGAACCGACCCCGCTGACCTATTACGCGCGCAACGCCGACGGTCAGGGTCCGCGCAGCATCAATCCGCTCGACGCCAAATACCGGCTGCAGGTCGCTGCGTGGAAGAAACTGCCATTGCCGATCGCCAACCGCATCGGCCCGCTCATCGCGCGCGGTCTGGGATGACGCGGTCCGCACCCGTATCGGATGGCGGCGGCGCGACGCTGTTCCTCGCCCACCGTGTGCCGTTTCCGCCCGACCGCGGCGACAAGATGCGCTCGTTCCATATGCTCAAGGCGCTGGCCGCGCTGGGCCCTGTCCACCTGCTCGCCTTTACCGACGATGCGCGCGACGAGGAGCTGGCGATCGGGCTCGACGCGTATGTCGCCTCGCGCTTGCTCGTTCGGCGGAATCTGGCGGTGCCGATCGCGGGCTTTCGCGCGCTGGCCGACGGCACGCCCTATTCGCTCGCCAGTTTTGACCATCCGCGCATCGCTGCGCGCGTCACCGCGCTGCTCGACAGCGGCGCGATTGACCGCATCTTCGTGTTTTCGGGGCAGATGGCGCAATATGTGCCGGTCGCGTGGCTCGCTCGGACGATCGTCGATTTTGGCGACGTCGATTCGGCCAAGTTCGGCGATTACGCCGCCGCCGCGAGCCGTTTTTCGCCGATGCGTGCGGTCTACGCGCGCGAGGATCGCGAGCTCGCCCGCTTCGAGGCGCAGATCGCCCGCTATGCCGCGCGCAGCCTGTTTGTCTCTGAGGCCGAGGCCGATCTGTTCCGCGCGCGCTCGGGCCTCGGCGAGGACAAGGTCGTGGCAATCGACAACGGCATCGACCTCGACTTCTACAATCCCGGCGTAGCGCTTGCCGAACCCGATATCGCGCCTGACGGCCCGCTCGTCGTGTTCACCGGCCAGATGGACTATCGCCCCAATATCGAAGCGGTTGAACGCTTTGCCCGCCAGGTGCTGCCGCGTCTAAGAATCAAGGTGCCGGGTGCCCGCTTCGCGATTGTCGGGCGCCATCCCGCGCCGCGCGTCTGCGCGCTTGATCGACTCGAAGGCGTGATCGTCACCGGCGCGGTCGACGATGTGCGCAGCTGGCTTGCGGCCGCCGATGTCGTCGTCGCGCCCTTGCAGATCGCGCGCGGTGTCCAGAACAAGGTGCTTGAGGCGATGGCAATGGCAAAGCCGATCGTCGTCTCGCCCGCTGCCGCGCAGGGAATCGACGCCAGCGATGGGACACATTTCATCGTCGCCGACAGCGCCGGCGCTCAGGCCGACGCGGTTGCCGCGCTGATCGCCGAACCGGCGCGCGCCGCCGAACTGGGGCAGGCCGCGCGGGCGCGCGTCGAGGCGCGCTATGCGTGGGATGCGACGCTTGCCCCGCTGGTCGAGCTGATCGAGGCGCTGCCGCGAGCGACGACATGACGGCAACGGCGATGAGCGACACGGTGCACCTCGATCCGACGGCATCGGCGTGGCGCGCTCACGCGCTGCTGCTCGGCGCGTCGGCGCTCGCGCTGCTGGCGCTTTTCTGGCGCGATGCCGCGCATATGGCTTCGATCTGGTGGACCAGCTCGACCTTCAACCACTGTCTGCTGATCGTGCCGATCCTCTACTGGCTGGTGCAGCAGCGCTGGCCCGTGCTGCGGACGATGAGGCCGATGGTCTGGCTGGCCGGGCTGATGATCGTCGTCGCCGGTTCGATTGCCTGGCTGCTTGGCGAGGCGGCAGGGGTTGCGCTGGCGCGCCATCTTGGCCTCGTGCTGATGCTGCAGGGCACGGTCGTCACGCTGCTCGGCAAGCGGATCTCGCGCGCGCTGCTCTTTCCGATCGCTTACGCGCTGTTTCTCGTGCCGTTCGGCGAGGAATTCGTCCCCGCGCTGCAGACGCTGACCGCGAAGATGGCGATGGCGATGCTCGGCTGGGCGGGCATCCCGGCGCATATCGAGGGTGTCTTCATCACCACGCCGCATGGCTGGTTCCAGGTCGCCGAGGCGTGTTCGGGGGTCAAGTTCGTCATCGCGATGGTCGCGCTTGGCGCGCTCGCGGCTCACCTTCTGTTTCGTCGATGGACACGGCGCATCGCCTTCATGGCGCTGGCGGTCATCGTGCCGATCCTCGCCAACGGCGTACGTGCGTTCGGCACGATCTGGTACGCCGAGCGTTACGGTGTCGAACATGCCGCAGGCTTCGATCACGTCGTCTACGGCTGGGTCTTCTTTGCCGTGGTCATCGCGATCGTGCTGGTCATCGGAACGCGTTTCGCCGACCGCGACGCGACTGAGCGGTTCGGAGCCGTGCCCGCCTTGCCGGCACATGGGGGAGGGGCCGTCTGGCCTGTCGCGCTCGCGATCGTCCTGATCGCGGCACTGCCGACCGCGTGGCTCGGCCTGTCGGCGGGACGCACGCCCCATTTGGTCGAAGCCTATGCCGCACCCGCCGTACCCGGCTGGCAGCGCGTAGAATCCGCCGACGCGGTGCCGTGGCAGCCGCAGTTTTCGGGCGCCGATAGCCTGCGGCGCTTCACCTATGCCGATCCCAACGGGCGCCGCATCGACCTGATCGTCGCAGCCTTCGCGCGCCAGGCCGAAGGGCGAGAGATCGTCGGCTATGGCCGCGGCGCGCTCGACAGCGATCACGACTGGGTGTGGAGCGGTCAGGAGCGCGCGTACGGCGACGTGACTCTCGCACGGCTGATCGCGCCGGGTGCGGTGCGCGAGGTCGCCAGCGTCTATCGCGTCGGCGGCGAGGCGCTGGTCGACCCTCGGCGCGTCAAGCTGGCGACGCTTGCGGCACGCCTGCTGGGCCGCGACCAGCGCGCGGCGGCGGTGATCGTCTCGGCCGCCGATGCGCCCGATCACGATGGCGCGCAGGCAATCCGCGATTTTCGCGCCGCGGCGGGCCCGTTCGCGGCGCTGGCTGACGCCGCGCTCGAAACCCGTTAGGGGCGGGGCCATGTGCGGCATTACGGGTATCTTCCATCTCGAGACGGCCAAGCCGGTCGACCCCGTGCGGCTCGCGCGGATGGCAATGCGCATGGCGCATCGCGGTCCCGATGGCGACGGCGTATGGACAGCGCCGGGTGTAGGCCTGGCGCACGTTCGCCTGTCGGTCATCGATGTCGAGGGCAGCCCGCAACCGATGGCGAGCGCCGACGGCTCGATCGTCATCAGCTACAACGGCGAAATCTACAATTACCGCGGGCTGCGCGACGATCTGCGCGCACTGGGGCACGACTTCAGCACCGAAGGCGATACCGAGGTGATCATCGCGGCATGGCGGCAATGGGGCCCTGATTGCCTCGCACGGCTCGA
>CAZHWG010000217.1:0-3866 GCA_964535925.1 uncultured Sphingorhabdus sp. | reverse complement strand
TCGAAGACCAGTCGTTGGTTGCGACGTTCCTTTGCAGTTAAGCGAAAACGGCAATTTCCAAGGCTGCGCCTCATTACCTGAACGCCCGGATTCGGGGCGCGAAGTTGGCACGCACCGAACAGGCGAATTTATGGCGGCTTTCAGGATCACGCGAGCTCCACGTGAATGACCGAGATGGGGGCGCGAAGGAGACATTCCGACTGGACTAGTGTCGCAAACCGAGCAAACCGTTTCTAATATGATCGCCGCCTGGATCTGTGAATTCGGCGGCTCGGGTCAGTACAAGGCTGGATGTCCCGGCCTGTACAGGAGACCCGCAATGGCCAAACCCGTCCGCAAGACAAAGTCGGCAACTGTCATCCGAATGCTACGTCGTGAAAAGGGCGCCACGCTTTCCGAGATGGAGAAGGCAACGGACTGGAAGCCACATAGCTGCCGCGCCTATCTCAGTGGCGTCCGAAAGACCGGCGCGTCGGTCGTCAAGGAAGCTCGTCCGGACGGGAAGACGGCCTACCGGATCACGGCCGAAACCGAGGCGGTGCAATGCTCGGCCTGAAAATTGAGGATCTCGCCGCCATGTCGCCCGCCCAGCTGCGGGCAGCATGGCGTGAGCAATACAGGAAGCCCGCTCCCGACATCGGTCCTGACCTCCTGCGCCGTGGCATATCGTGGAAGATTCAGGCTCGCGTTCATGGCGGATTGCCCCCCTCGACAAGGAAGAAGATTGCGGCCGCACATCGATGGCTGGAGCGCACTGGCTCGGTGTCTTCGCCCCGCGATCTTGCGATCAAGCCCGGCACGCGGCTCGTTCGGGAATGGCAGGGCAGGACGTATCACGTTCTCGTCCTTGATTCAGGCTTCGAGCATGGCGGTCGGCGCTACAGCAGCCTCAGCCAGATCGCCCGTGGCATTACAGGGGCACACTGGTCAGGGCCCCGCTTCTTCGGGCTGAAGAAGCCCAGTCCTCCGTTCAAGCGAGGCAGGTCAGATGGCCGATAGGAAGCGCTGCGCGATCTATACTCGCAAATCGACCGACGAGGGTCTGGAACAGGACTTCAACAGCCTTGATGCACAGCGCGAGGCCTGCGGCGCCTATATCCTGAGCCAGGCTGCAGAGGGCTGGGAGCAGGTCGATGAGCATTACGACGACGGTGGCTGGTCCGGGGGGAGGCTGGATCGACCGGGGCTCAAGCAGCTCCTCGCCGATATCGAGGCGAACAAGGTTGATATCATCGTCGTATACAAGGTTGACCGGCTCACCCGCAGCCTTGCGGACTTTGCAAAGATCGTCGAGATTCTTGATGAGAAACAGGCGTCGTTCGTCAGCGTCACCCAAGCTTTCAACACGACCAACTCGATGGGGCGTCTCACGCTCAATGTGCTGTTGTCGTTCGCGCAGTTCGAGCGCGAGGTCACAGGCGAGCGCATCCGCGACAAGATAGCCGCTTCCAAAAAGAAGGGCATGTGGATGGGTGGCCCAGTGCCAATCGGGTATCGCGTCGAGGATCGTCAGTTACTTCTCGAACCAACTGAGGCCGCAACGGTCCGGATGATATTCGAGCGATATGTCGAGCTGCGATCGGTCCCGCAGTTGGTGGAAGAAATGGCCAACAGGGGAGTCAGGACAAGGCGGCGGGAATACAGGGATGGCAAGGTGAGGGGCGACATACCGTTCACAAAAGGGCCGCTCGCCAGCGCGCTCAAGAACCCGATCTACACCGGCAAAATTCGGCATGGTGAACTGGTTTATGACGGGCAGCATGAAGCTATCATCACCCAGCAACTCTGGGATCAGGCACAAGCGGTCCTTCAGGCTAATGGGCAAGATCGACTGCTTGGCAAAAAGGCAAAAAATCCCAGCTTTCTAGCTGGTCGGCTGGTCGATCCCGATGGCAGCCCGATGACGCCTGTTCACACAACAAAGAAGGCTCGCCTTTACCGCTATTATATCACTCGGTTCAAAGCAGGCGAGGACACCGGACAACCTTGGCGTGTTCCAGCCGGCGATCTTGATCGCTTTGCGGCGTGCCTTGTAGTCGAGTGGCGTTCAGCGACTAGCATGACGGCAGATATTGGTAAGCTGGAAGCGCAAGCAGGTCTGGCTGGCAGGTTCAAGCATCTCACTGTCGCCGAACAACGCGGGATACTGATCGAACATGCGCTGGTCTTCGCACTCCATGAAGACTCCATCACATTGTCCAGCAGCAAAATTGGCGGCTCCCAGGTATGCGCCAAGTTGCCGCCAAGGCTGGTCACGCACGGACAGGATAGAAAGCTGGCTATTCCACCCTATGGGCAAGCGGCAAAGGAAGCTGACCCGGTTCTTGTGAAACTGTTGGCGCACGCGCAATCTGCGCATCGAATGGTGCTCGAGGGCTCTGTCGAACCGAGCGTCGCGCATTTTGGCAAACGTCATCTCTGGCAGCTCCTCCGCATTGGATGGCTCGCGCCCAATATTGTCTCTGCAATTGTGGACGGGCAACAACCTATCGGCCTGACGGGCCGGCGACTGTTGCGCGCAGCAAACCTGCCGCTCGGCTGGGCCGAACAGCGTGCCTTTCTAGGGTTTGCCTAAGCCCCCGGGCGCCAATTACCGGTTGCAACTGGTGCCCCGTTTTCAGGCCTTGGAGATATCCGCTCGAAACCGGACACAACTACGGTTTCAGAGGAGTCTCAGGTATGGCGCAGCGGTCAGTCCAGCAGCTTAACCTAGCGAAATGACGGCATTAAGTGCCGGTCAAACGGCGGAGACTTACGCCAGCGTAGTGATAATGGAGTGAGTGGTGCCGCTTAGGTGACTCGAACACCTGACCCCCGCATTACGAATGCGATGCTCTACCAACTGAGCTAAAGCGGCTTAGGTCGTCTGACCGGCGCGCGGGTTAGCAAGGCTTTCGGCGCTTTACAAGCGCGCTTGGCGACCGCGGTCAGCCGGCGAGCGTTAACCGTGAATTTACCAATCTCCCCCACAACGCCAACCGGCACATTCGCCGGATTGACGGGGCAACGATGGATACGATGCGCAATTTCGGGTCCGACTTCGACGGAGCCGATGATTATCGCGATGACGCGGCCGGCGACGACCACGGGGTCGAAGCGCCGCCGCAGGTCGGCACCGACGAGCGCCGCATGCACGTGCGCGCCTATAATTTCTGGGCGCAGATGCTCGGCGAGCGATCCTATCCGCCGATCGAGCAGCTCGACGTCGACAACCTGTCCGATTTCGGCCCGAACGCCGTATTGCTCGATTTTACGACCGGGATCGACGATCCTCTGGTCACCTTCATCGGCGAGGCGCTGCGCGAGGAATGCCAGCTGCCCGAGCGGCTCGGCCATATCAGCGACGTCCCCGGACGATCTCTGCTGTCGCGCCTGACCGATCACTATCTGCAGATCATCGCCAATCGTGCGCCGATCGGTTTCGAGGCCGAGTTCGTCAACGAGCGCGGCGTCAACATCATGTATCGCGGCATCTTGCTGCCGTTTTCGTCGGACGACGAGACGATCGATTTCATCCTTGGCGTGATGAACTGGAAAGAGGTCGCCGACCCGGCGCTGTCGGCAAAGTTGCGCAAGGAGGTCGAAACCTCGATCCGCCACGCGCCGGCTCCGATCGCAGTCGCGCCCGTCTGGGCCGACGGTCCCGCGTCGGAGGTCCGCGATGGCGAGGGCGCCGTCGCGGAGCCCGCCGCCGATGCCGGTCTGGCCGACTGGTTGAGCCTGGCGCGTGAAACCGCCGAAACGGCAAAGGACGCGCGCTCGCGCAGCCGCTCGGCTTTGTACAGCGCGATCTCGCGCGCCTATGATTTTTCGCTCGCCGCCGAAGAGCGGCCCGACGATTATGTCGCACTGCTCGATGATGCGGG
>CAZHWG010000216.1:0-3893 GCA_964535925.1 uncultured Sphingorhabdus sp. | reverse complement strand
GGTCGGCCCACCTTATGCTCAGCCTGCCCAACCTCCTCACCCTGTCGCGGATATTCGCGGTGCCGTTGCTCGTCGCGCTGTTGTGGTGGCCGGGCTGGCACCTCGGCTACCTGATCGCTTTCGTCCTCTATTGCCTGATGGGCATCACCGATTATTTCGACGGCTATCTTGCCCGCGCGCAGGGCACCGTGTCGAAAATGGGGATTTTCCTCGATCCGATCGCCGACAAGATCATGGTCGGCGCGGTCATCGTCATGCTGTGCGCGACCCGCGACATCACCGGCTGGCACGTTATCGCGGCGATCATCATCCTGGTGCGCGAGATCGTCGTGTCGGGCCTGCGCGAGTTCCTCGCCGACCTGCGCGTCTCGATGCCGGTGACCCGGCTGGCGAAATGGAAGACGGCGTTCCAGATGATTGCACTCGGTGCGCTCATTCTCGCCGGGGGCCTGCCGCAATACCCGTTCGTCAAGGATGTCGGGGTGGTCACGCTGTGGGCTGCCGCAGTTCTGACACTGATCACCGGATGGGACTATCTGCGTGCGGGCCTGCGCCATATGGACTGAGCCATGTCCGACCACCGATCGATCAGAATCGAATATTTCGCCAAGTTTCGCGAGGCCATGGGTCGATCGGCCGAGGATGTTGCGTTGCCGACCGCGATCGGCTCGGCGGGCATGCTGGTCGAATGGCTGCGCGATCGCGACGCAGCCGGCCGCGCGACCTTCGACGACAGCGTCCATATCGCGGTCGACGACGTGATGGCGCAGGCCGGAACCTCGCTCGACGGCGCCACGAGCGTTGCCCTGTTTCCGCCGATGACCGGCGGATGAGCGACACGCGCATATCGGTATCAGTCCAGGCCGAGCCGTTCGACGTCGGTTCGTTGATGGCGCAGTTGCGCGCGGCGGGAGTCGGCGGCATCGCCAATTTTACCGGGATCGTGCGCGGCGGCAATGGCCTGAGCGCGCTCGAGATCGAGCATCACCCGCGCATGACTCAGGCCACGCTCGAACAGATCGCGCAGGATGCGGCGACGCGCTGGCCGCTCCTCGCGCTTACCATCGTCCATCGCTTTGGGCGGCTCGACCTTGCCGCGCCGATCGTCTTCGTCGGTGCCTCGGCGGTCCATCGTGCCGCGGCGCTCGACGCGGTCGCCTTCACGATCGACCGGCTCAAGACCGCGGCGCCGTTCTGGAAGCGCGAACATTTCATCGACGGCAAGAGCGCGTGGGTCGCGCCGCGCCCCGCCGACCATGCCAGCGCGGCGCGCTGGGGCTAGGCTGAAGTCCGCTTAGGCTGCAGTCTCGAACTGCGTCCTGAGGATGTCTCCGAGCATTTCGAATTCGTCGCGCCGCGGCGAGTTTCGCCGCCAGACCAGCGCGATATCGCGTGCGTCATTGTCCGATTCGATCGGCCGCGTGACGATCGAGGTGTTGGCGAGGATGCCGGCGTCGATCGCCATCTGCGGCAACATCGTGATGCCGAGCCCGTTTTCGACCATCTGGACGAGCGTGTGCAGCGAGGTTCCCATCATCACCGCGCCCGAGCGCAGTTCGGGCCGGTTGCACGCCGCCAGCGCATGGTCCTTGAGGCAGTGACCGTCCTCGAGCAGCAACAGGTCCGACGCCGCGATCGAATCGGGCGCGATCGCATCGGGCAGGTCGTCGGCAGCCTCTGCGGGAAAGGCGACGCACAGCCGGTCGGAAAACAGCGTCTGGTGTTCGATGTCGCCGCACGCGTAGGGCAGCGCGAGCAGGACGCAATCGACCTGGCCGTGGTGGAGCGAATCGCACGCAGCCTGGCTGGTTTCTTCACGCAGATAAAGTTTGAGCTGCGGGCGTTCGGCGCGCAGCTTTGGCAGCAGGCGGGGGAGCAGGAAGGGCGCAATCGTCGGGATCACGCTCATCCTGAGGTCCCCCGTCAGCGGCTTGCCCGAGGCAGCGGCGAGCGCGGCGAGATCCTCTGCCTCGCGCAATACGCGATTGGCCTTGGCCGCGATCTTGTCGCCGAGCGGGGTGAAGCGCACGACGCGCCGCGTGCGTTCGACGAGCATCGTCCCGAGCAGCGATTCGAGCTCGCGAATCCCCGCAGAAAGCGTTGACTGGGTGACGAAACAACTCTCCGCCGCGCGGCCGAAATGGCCGTGTTCCTGAAGCGCGACGAGATATTGCAGCTGTTTGAGTGTCGGAAGGTAGTTTTGCACAAGGCCTCGATCAATAATGCATTATTGATCGATTCTGTCGTGCATTCGTGCCGCGGTCAACGCTTCGTCACTGGAAATGCGCGCGGCGTGAACCTATTGTCTCTGGGTAAGGGAGCAAATCTTTATGTTCGATCGGCTGATCGCCACTCTCGATTCAATCGTCGCGCGCGATCCAAGCCCGCGCTCGCGCTGGGAAGTGCTGACCTATCCCGGCCTGTGGGCCGTCGGCTTCTACCGCGTGTCGCACTGGCTGTTCGAAAGCGGGCTGTTCTTCCTCGCCCGGCTGGTCAACCATGTCGGCCGGATGCTGACCGCGATCGACATCCATCCCGGCGCGAGGATCGGCCGGCACCTGTTTATCGATCACGGCTTTACCGTGATCGGCGAAACCGCGGAAATCGGCGACAATGTGACGATCTACCAATGCGTCACCCTGGGCGGGACCAACCCCGCCAACGGCATCCCCGGAAAGCGTCATCCGACGATCGCCGACAATGTCATCATCGGATCGGGCGCGCAGATTCTGGGACCCATCACGGTCGGCGAGTGCGCCCGGATCGGCGCCAATGCGGTCGTCACCAAGGACGTGCCGCAGGGCGCCACGATGGTCGGCATCCCGGCGCGCCAGATGCTCGTCGAGGCCGAGGACTATGTGCGCGATTTCGTTCCCTATGGCACGCCATGCGGCGATCGCTTCGATCCCGCGACGCAGAAGCTCGAAATCCTCGAATGCCAGGTCGAGCAGCTTGCCAAGCAGGTCGAGGCGCTCAAAGCGGCGCGCGACGCCGGACCGCGTGCGGTCGCGCCGTCCGCCCAGCCGGTCACTCTCCCGCGCAAGGGCAAGCGCGCTTGAGCGGAATCGTTACGCCGTTTCCGTTGGCCAAGCCCAGCCGCGCGACGCAGGTCGGCTATGAGCGCGCTGAACTGACCCGCATCATGGACCTATACGGACGCATGGTCGCGGCCGGGCACTGGCGCGACTACGCAATGTATTTCGGGCGCGACGTCGCGGTCTTCAGCGCTTTTCGCCGGGCCACCGAACGCCCCGAGATCAGCGTCGAGATGCGCCCCGCTCTGCGCGCTCGCCAGGGCATGTGGTCGCTGGTCGGCGAGGGTGGCGCCGTGCTCAGGCGCGGCCACGAGTTGGCGGGTGTGCTTGCGCCGGTCGAACGGCGCCTGATGAAGCTGGTCGGCGAATAGCAAACGGCCGGTTCGTTTCCGAACCGGCCGTTTCTTTGTTGGCTCGTACTCCTGCGAGGGCGATCAGGCGGTGAGCGTCGCCACCGTTGCTGGCGCGGCGATCACCGGTAGGCGGTCCGACACGCTGTCGGGCAGCATTGCGACGATGTATGCGCGTGCGTTCTGCCAGAAGGCCGAAAGCAGCAGCAGCGCCGACCCGATCACCAGCGCGGTGAGCGCGACGTTGAGCTCGACCGCGCCGAATTCGCGGAACAGCTCGGTCAGCGCATAGAGCACATAGGCCAGCGCCGAGACGAGCAGCGCGCGCCGGTCGATCGCCAGCGCGACGACGCCCATCGCGACATAGATCGCGATGACGAGGATCGCGCTGCCTGCCGAGATGGCGTTGCCTTCGGTCACACCAAGGAGGCTGAACAAGGCGTGCGCGATCATCGGCGCGGCGAGCAGGTGGAGCCAGAAGGCGACATCGCTGCGCCGAGTCTGGCGG
>CAZHWG010000215.1:0-3947 GCA_964535925.1 uncultured Sphingorhabdus sp. | reverse complement strand
TCACGCGCATGACCTGCATGTCGGCGCCCCAGTCGCTTGCCGCGGCGACGGTGCCGCGATCGGTTCCGAAGCCGACCAGCACCGCGTCCTCGCCATAGGCGATGCGGCACAGGTGGCCGATGTTGATCTCGCCGTTCCAGCCCATCGCGGTCGCCGCGGCATCGCCGATGTGCGAATTGTGCGCCCACACGACCGCCTTCGCGCCGACGCCGCGTTGCGCGATGATCGCCTGGAGCGTCGTGAACATGTGCCGGTCGCGCAGGTTCCACGAATCGGCCGAACTGCGGAAAACCGCGCGGTAATAGCCCTCGGCGGCGCGGACGATCCGCGCGTTCTGCATCGCATCGAACCAGCGTTCGCCGTCGTGACGAAGGTAACCGAGACGCTTGTCGAGCAGGGCGTGCAGCTGCGCGACGGCCTGGTCCTCGCAGCTGAGGAGGCGGCCCGAGACGACCGCGCGGCCGTAATGCGCGGGTTCGTCCTGCCATGGAGTGAGACAGCCGTAGCGCCAGCGCGCCCGTTCGGCTTCGGCGGGATCGACCGTTTCGAGGTAGTCGAGGACCGAGGCGATCGATTCGCCGAGGCTGTAGACGTCGAGACCGTGGAACGACGCCTGCTCGGCCTCGGGACGGCCTTCGTTATGACCGCGCAGCCAGTCGGCAAAGGCCAGGACGTCGGTGTTGCGCCACATCCAGGTCGGGAAGCGGACGAAGGTCTCGCCGCGGCGCGGGCGCGGCGCGTGGTGCCGGACATAGCCGTCGATCCGCGCGGCATCGGGCCAGTCGGCCTCGACGGCGACGACGGTGAAGCCGTGGCGTTCGATCAGTCGCCGCGTGATCGCCGCGCGCGCCTGGTAGAATTCGGCGGTGCCGTGCGTCGCTTCGCCGAGCAGGACGATCGATGCATCGCCGACGCGATCGAAGAATGCGCCCAACTCGTCCTGGTCCAGCGGTGAGGGCAGGAGCTCGGCATGATCGCGCAAAGTCGCCGCGAGGCGCGTCGCATCCGCGCGCGAGGGCTGCTTCAGGCCCGCCGGATCGTTCATGTCGAAAGAATGCCTCCGCAACAGTGACCGTCCTGGTCAATCTAGCCGCGCAGGGGGCATTGTCTTTTCGTTAGAATACGTAGGCCGATTGTCCCGGCATTTGGTGTTTTGCATGACGGCGGCGCGATCGGATCTTCGAACGCGGGCAGTTCTGCTTGGAGCGTGACCGTCGATGGTGGATAAGCGCCTCGCATGGCACAGCTCTTGTCCAGACCGGTCGCGGATCGATGAAGCGGACGATCCCCGCCGACCGGCATGCGCTCGTCGCGACGCCGCGCGACGAGGGGCTGTCCGCGCGGCAGGCCGCCGAGTTCCGCCTGCGCTACGGCGACAACGCGATCGCCGAACGGCCCCGGCGTTCGGTCGGATCGCTCATGCGCAACGCCGCCAGCGACCCGATGATCTGGTTTCTCCTCTTGACCAGCCTGTTGTTTGGCCTGCTGGGGCAGGTCCGCGAAATGGCTGTCCTGTTGATCGCGATCGTCCCGTTGCTGGGAATGGATTTCTACCTTCACCACCGCACCGAAGCGTCGATCGCGGGACTGTCGAGCGTCCTCGCCAGCGCGGCGCGGGTCATTCGCGATGGCGCCGAATGCCCGATCGCCGCCGATGCCGTCGTGCCGGGCGACCTGGCGATCGTCGCGGCGCAGGAAGCCTTCCCCGCCGACGGCGTCATCGTCGCTGGCGAAGGGTTGCAGGCGGAGGAATCGTCGTTGACCGGCGAGGCGTATCCGATTGCCAAACGTGCCTGTCCCGCGGGCAGCGAGCCCGATGCGGAGTCGTGGTGCTTCGCCGGGACCCGGCTGCTGACCGGGACAGCGCAGGTGCGCATCGTGTTCACGGGTGCAGACACGGTTTACGGCGGAATCGTCCAGTCGGTCGTCGAGGGTCCGACCGGCAGGACGCCGCTGCAGTCGGCGGTCGCCGACATCGTCCGAAAACTGATCTTCGCTGCGATCGCACTGTGCGCTCTGCTGGCGGGGGTAAGGGTGTGGCAGGGCTTCGGGCTCATCGACGGACTTCTGAGCGCGGCGACGCTGGCGGTGGCGGCGATCCCCGAGGAATTCCCGGTCGTCTTCACCTTCTTCCTGGGCGTCGGCGTATTCCGGCTGGCCAAGTCCAAGGCGCTCGTTCGCCGGGCGGTGGCGGTCGAGAATATCGGTCGGGTGTCGGCAATTTGCGCGGACAAGACCGGCACCATCACCGAGGGACGCCTGGCATTCAGCGATGCCATTCCGGGCTTCGGGGTCGAAACCGGCTGGTTGATGGCGATCGCCGCAATGGCCTCGCGGACCGATTCGGGCGACCCGCTCGACCAGGCCATTCTGGCCCGGACCCCCGACGGATCGTCCGGATGGACCCGCGACCGCTTCGTCCCCTTCACCGAAGGGCGGCGGAGGGAAGTCGCGTTCTGGCGGGGTCAGCAGGGCGCTGCCATGTGGGCGATGAAGGGCTCTCCCGAAACGGTCCTTGGCGTGTGCGAGATGACCGAGACCGAGCGGGCCCACTGGCTTGCCGTGGTGGGACGTGCGGCCGCGACGGGAAGGAAAGTGATCGGCTGCGCATGGTCCACCGCTGCGGGGGATGGTGACGAGCCCGAGGACGGGTTTCGCCTGGCTGGCCTGATCACGGTCAGCGATCCGGTTCGCGGGGGCGTGCAAGAGGCCATAGGCATGGCGCACGAGGCGGGGATTCAGGTCATCATGATCACCGGCGATCATCCCGACACGGCGATCGCGATTGCCCGCGAAGCCGGCATCGCCGACGAGCCCGAAATCCTGTTGGGCGACGATCTCGAAGCCTCGCTCGCCCAGGCCAGTCCTGCCGCGCTCAGGCGCCTGAGCGTCGTCGCGCGCGCCAGCCCGGCGCAGAAGGTGCAGGTGGTCGAGGCTCTGCAACGGTCCGGCCGGATCGTCGCGGTCACCGGCGATGGTGTCAACGACGCGCCCGCCCTGCGCGCCGCCGACATCGGCATCGCGATGGGCCTGCGCGGAACCCGCAGCGCGCGCGAAGTGGCCGCGATCGTCTTGATGGACGACAATTTCGGCACGATCGTCACCGCCATCGGCGAAGGCCGGCAGCTGTTCCGCAACCTGCGGATGAGTTTCGCCTTCCTCCTGACGATCCACCTGCCGCTGGTTGCCAGCGCGGCGCTCATTCCGCTGCTGGGCTATCCGCTGCTGTACCTGCCGGTGCACATCGTGTGGCTCGAGATGTTGATCCATCCCGCCGCGATCCTCGGCTTTCAAGCGATTGCGCCGAAGCGGCTGGAGGACAACGGGCAAGCGCTGCAAGCAAAGTTCTTCGACGTCCGATCGTGGATCACGATCTGCGCAACGGGGGCGGGCATCGCGGCTATCGTCATGGCGCTGTTCATTGTCGCGCTGGGATCGGGCCAGTCGACCGACTATGCCCGCGCAATGGCCTTGGTGGCCTTGATTGCCAGCCTGGCGGTACTGTTGCTCGCGCTGTCGCGGTCGAGCACGCGCGCGGCAGTCGTTGTCGCGGCGGCCGGACTGGGATCGGCATTGCTGTTCGACCAGATACCGGCGCTGGCGGCCATCTTTGCAATCCAACCGCTCGAATTGGGCCACTGGGCGATCGCGGCGGTATCGGGCGCGGTGCCCGCGCTGGGCGCCCTGGTGCTTTCGAGGCCTGCCGACTAAGCCGACTAGCGCTTCGGTTTCGGGTGATGCCGGGCGATAGTCTCGGTGTAGGAATCGAGTACCTTGCGCATGTCCTCGATCGCCGCTTGCCGACGCTGTTCGTCCCGAATTCGGCCAAGGTTCGTCTTCAACCCGGTAATGAAATCGGCATAGCTGTTCTGCCAATCCCGGCCGACCGCGCGCTGGACGTCAAGCGATCCGGTTGCCGTCCGCTTGGCCGCCTTGCCGGGCAGCAG